>CABIKM010000006.1 GCA_902196205.1 Candidatus Methylomirabilis lanthanidiphila
CAGGTGTCTCAAAATCATTGACACATTCCGTGGACCGCTGACGTGGCGGCAGCGGCCGGTCGTCCGCGCGAGTACGCTCGCGCGTCTGCCTGCCGCTGACCCGCAGCCCCATTAGGCCGCGCAAACAGAGAACTTTTTTTCCTCCGCAAACCCCTCAAATGAGGAATGGGAGAAATGGGGGTCAGACCCCATTTTCATACGAAGGAGACGATATGGCGGACAAGCACCCATACGTTCATGGCCCGGGCGCCCTCGTGCAGGTGGTCACCCAGTTCCGGAAGTCATTTCCTGCCGTGGTAAACGCGAGCACTCTGCAAAAGTTGGGCTTCGCCCCGAAAAACGAGAGCTACGTTCTCAATGTGTTGCGTTTCCTAGGCTTGATTGACCAGGAGGGCAAGAAAACGGTCGAAGCGGCGAAGGCCTTCACTCTTCATGACGACGCCGCCTTCGCGAAATCTTTTGCGGCGCTCGTATCGAAGGCGTACGCCGACCTGTTCGAGTTGCACGGCGACGCCGCGTGGGATCTCGACAGCGGCACGCTCATTACGTTCTTTAGGTCACATGACGAAGCGACAGCGATCGTCGGCAAGCTTCAAGCCTCCACATTCAAGGTCTTGGCGGCCTACTCGGGCCACGGCGACGTTCCAGCAGCCAAGACTCCCGCGGCTAAGGGTCTGAAGCCGGCAGCCAAGTCGGTTTCAAAGAAAGGTGCAGAGGCCGTAAAGGCTTCGGCTTCCACGGGCGGTACCGAAGACGTCAAGGGCGGAAAAGGGTCAAGCGTAGTGGGGCTCACTGTTCGCATCGAGATCAATCTCCCGGCAGACGGAGACCAGGAAACGTACGATCGAATTTTCAAGAGCATCAGGGAGAACCTGTTGAATGGATGAACCGTTTGCGCTCTTCGAGCGAGTGGTTCGGATGGCGCACAAGGTCACCGAAGCGCGATCGGTACCGATTGGAGGCTTGCATCCTTTCGACCAGCGAGACATTCATCCCAAGTTGCCGCCGGTCGTCAAGCAGCTCTTCGACGATAGCCATTTTGCCCAAGCTACATTTGAGGCCTACAAGTTCGTTGACAAGGAAGTGCAGCGGTTCTCGAAGTCAACAGAAAGCGGCTTCAAGGTGATGATGCAGGCCTTCGCCGTAGAGAACCCACTCATCCGCCTCACTCCGTTGGCGACGCCGTCCGAGAAAGACGAGCAGAAGGGCTTTCAGTTCCTCTTCGCAGGATCCGTGCTTGCCATACGGAATCCTCGGGGTCACAAGCATTCGCTCGTCGACTCGCCCGACCAGTGTCTTGACCACTTGAGCTTAGCTTCCTTGCTGCTCAGAAGGTTGGACGATGCAGGGTTCAGGTAGGCTCGGCCTAACAGGGTATGCAGCAGACGGGCTTCGCCAGCCGCAGATCCGCAGCTCCGTTATATTTTCCATCACGCCCCTCGGTTTGACACTAGGTAGAAAAAGAGAAGTTTCATGCCACGACTGACTGAACAAGAACAACAAGAGATCATCCGATATATCGAGGCGGACAAACCGCTGCCGGATAGGTATCGCTTCCTGCTCTTCGAGGACAAGCGCGAGGTGGAGTTGGTCTGGAACGGCAAGAGTAGCGAGGTTAGCAGTATCGTCCTGCCCTTTCAGGTGATCGAGCAGGTGGACGAGCCGCGCGCCGAAAGGCCGGAGGATACGTCATCACAAGGATTGCTGTTTGACGAGCGCGGCCGTCAGCTCAAGGGCTGGACGAACAAACTGGTTCCTCATCGCTGAAGAACGGGCCGCAAGCGCCAAGGTCGTTATCAGCACGCGCTTCAATCCCGATAGGGTTGATTTCCCGCGGCTTGCCGCGAGTACGTCATACCGGCGAAAGCCGGTATCCAGGGAGTCCGACTGGATTCCGTGTCAAGCACGGAATGACGAGTCAGAGCGGGAGAGGATACCTCGCGGCTTGCCGCGAGGTGATTCATTAGCAAGCAGCAGGTCTTTCTCGATTTTGTACTGTCACACTACGTCAGCGTCGGGGTGGAAGAACTTGATCAGGACAAGCTCACTCCCCTATTGCGGCTCAAGTATCACAACTCCATCGCCGACGCCGTGGCCGATCTTGGCAGGCCGGATGAGATTGGGCGTGTCTTCGCAGGCTTCCAGAAGTACCTGTATCAGCAACAGGCGGCCGCGTGACAAACAATACGAGCCAACAAGGCACTCTACCGGACGCGCACAATCGATGCGACTCATTTTACGAAAGGAGGCACGGCAATGGGTGACAGTGGAAAAAAGGATAAAGGCAAAAGGGAAACGCAGAAAAAGGCTCAGCTTGATCCAAAGGCAAAACGGAAATTGAAACAGGAAAAGAAGCATAAGTCCGGCTCTTCCAGGTGACTTTCACTCACACAAGGAAGCTGACGCTTCGCCGGTGCGATGTGACGCCCGACCTGTCCCGATGAAACGCGTGGTCGTCATTGGAGCGGGGGCGGCGGGGACTATGGCCGCGATCTTTGCGGCCTCCAGCGGCGCCGAGACGCTGCTCCTTGAGCGCACAAAGGACGGCGGACGCAAAATTCTCATGAGCGGGGGCGGCCGGTGTAACATCCTACCCGCCGTCGTTCATGAGTCGCGCTTTGTCACCGATTCTTCACCTCACACCCTTCGAAAGATGCTGCGCTCCTGGCCGCTAAGCGAGCAGATCGCATTCTTCGAAGGCGAAGTCGGGAGACGGGGGGTACGGGAAAGCCGAAGTCACCGGCGGTGGCGTGCGTCTGTCGGAGATCGATCCGAAAACGATGGAAAGCAAGATTCACAAGGGGCTGTTTCTGTGCGGCGAGATACTCGACGCCTTCGGACCGATCGGCGGCTACAACTTCTTCTGGGCGTGGGCGACGGGGCGCGCGGCCGGCCTCGGCGCATCACGCACACAATAGGTCTTCAATCGTGCACTCTCTCAATCTGAGATAGTAGGTTGACCGATGCCTCTCATTTCACTCGATCATGTCTCCATCGCATACGGACACGTGCCGCTGCTCGACGACGCCAGTCTGCAGATCGAAGCCGGCGAACGTGTGTGCGTGATCGGCCGGAACGGCACCGGCAAATCCACATTGCTCCAGATCCTCAGTGGAGATCAGACCCCTGACAGCGGCTCGGTGTGGCGACAGCCTGAGATTGCGGTCGCGCGGCTTGTACAGGACGTTCCCCTGTCGTCCAACCGCCCTGTATTCGACGTCGTTGCGGAAGGGCTCGGTAACCTCGGCGAGTTGGTGGCTGCCTACCATCACGCGGCGGTGGAGGTAGCCGAACGAGGCACCGACATCTCGCTCGAACAGCTGGGCAGGCTGCAGCACGAACTCGAAGAGCGGGACGGTTGGCGCCTCGAGCAGCGCGTGGAAACCGTCCTCGATCGTCTCGGTCTCCCAACCGAGGCCATCGTCGACGCCTTGTCTGGAGGCTGGCGGCGGCGCGTGTTGCTGGCGCGGGCACTGGTGGCCCAGCCGCAACTTCTCCTGCTCGACGAGCCCACCAACCATCTCGACATCGAAGCGATGATTTGGCTCGAAGAGTTTCTCAAGACGTACGCCGGCGCGGTGGTGTTTGTCACCCACGATCGGGTATTTCTCCAGAATCTCGCAACCCGAATCGTGGAACTGGATCGCGGCACACTGACGTCGTGGCCGGGCGACTACGCGACCTTTCTCCGCAGGAAGGAAGAATGGCTTGCGAGTGAGGCTGCGCAGAACGACAAGTTCGACAAGCGGCTCGCCGCAGAAGAGGTGTGGCTTCGCCAGGGCATCAAGGCGCGCCGAACGCGGGATGAAGGCCGGGTTCGCGCACTGATGGCCATGCGACAAGAACGGGCCGCCCGGCGTGCGAAGGTCGGCAATGTGCGTCTACAGGCCGAGATCGGCGAGCGCTCGGGCCGGCTCGTGTTCGAGGCCACCGACATTTCGAAGTCGTTCGGCGACAAGGCCGTCGTCCGCGATCTGTCGTTACGCGTGATGCGCGGCGATCGTGTGGGATTGATCGGCCCGAACGGATCGGGCAAGACGACCCTGCTTCGACTGTTGATCGGCGAACTCACGCCAGACACGGGCGACGTTGAGCGCGGCGCCAACGTCCAGGTGGCGTATTACGACCAGCAGCGCGAGCAGCTCGATCCCCAGCGCACGGTGTTTGACACGGTCGGCGATGGACACGACACGGTCACGGTGAACGGCCGCACGCAGCACGTCCACGGATACCTCCGCGATTTTCTGTTTCCACCTGAGCGTGCGTACGCCCGGGTCCAGACGCTGTCCGGCGGCGAGCGAAATCGCCTGGTGCTGGCACGCCTGTTCACGCAACCTGCCAACGTCCTCGTACTCGATGAGCCCACAAACGATCTCGATATCGAGACGCTGGAATTGCTCGAATCGTATCTTATCGAGTGGCCGGGAACACTGCTGCTCGTCAGCCACGATCGCGCGTTCATCGATCACGTCGTTACGAGTACGCTCGTCTTCGAGGGCGGCGGACAGGTGCAGGAGTACGTCGGTGGATACGAGGACTGGCTGCGGCAGCGCGGTACCCGGGAGATGGCGGCCAAGGCGCAGCCGGAGAGGGCGGCACGCCCTGCGGTACCGCCCGCGACGGTAGCGACCAGGAAGAAATCGACCTATCGCGAGCAAAGGGAACTCGATCAGTTGCCGGCGCAGATTGACGCCCTGGAACGCGAGCACGCGCAACTGACCGCCTCGATCACCGACCCCCTCTTTTACCGGCAACCGGCCGATTCCATCACGCAAGCGCTCGCGCGCCTGGAGGCGCTGGCACGCGAGCTTCACGACGCCTACGCCCGCTGGGATGAGCTCGATTCCCGCATCGCACGCGGACGCGCGTGACGGATTCCCTTGTAACTACTCAGGTGTGTAGGCTGTAGGCTGAAGGCTGTTAGTCATTGCGCATGGACCGAATCAAGGCGCCCAGAACTTTTTCGGTCTCCATCATTGTTGCGTCGCATTTGGTATGGTCTCGCATGGCGCGTTCCTACAGTCTATCTACCTAAGTTGTGACCTTCCTGTTATAATACACCGCTATGATTTCAGTGAGCGGTGTGTGCATGAGGTTCGGCTCGAAAATCCTGTTCGAAGACGTCACGACGACGTTTTCAGCGGGACGGCGTTACGGCCTGACGGGCCCCAACGGCGCCGGCAAGTCGACGTTCATGAAGCTGCTCACCGGCGAAATCGATCCGCAGGTGGGCACGGTGGCCAAGCCGCGCAAGCTCGGCGTCCTCAGCCAGGATCAATACGCCTTTGATCGGTTCCGCGTGATCGACACCGTCATCATGGGCAACAGACGCCTGTGGGCGGCCCTTCAGGAACGCGATGAGATCTACGCACAACCGGAGATGACCCACGACGCCGGCATGCGCCTCGGCGAGCTGGAGGGCATTGTCGGCGACGAAGACGGCTACTCGGCAGAGAACGACGCGGCCCTGCTGCTGCAGGGGCTCGATATTCCCGACAACATCCACGACTGGAAGATGTCGGAATTACAGGGCGGGCAGAAGGTGCGCGTGCTGTTGGCACAGGCCCTGTTCGGCCATCCGGAGGCGCTGCTGCTTGACGAGCCGACGAACCACCTGGACCTGGATTCGATTCACTGGCTGGAGGAACTCCTGGGCCGATACGACGGCACGCTCATCGTCATCTCGCACGACCGCCATTTCCTAAACAACGTCTGCACGCATATCGCCGACATCGACTATCAGACGATCATTACCTACACCGGCGGCTACGACGACATGGTGGTCGCTAAGACGCAGATTCGGTCAAAGATCGAGTCTGAGAACGCGCAACGGGGGAAGAAGATCGCGCAGTTGCGGGACTTCATCCAGCGTTTCGGGGCGGGCACGCGCGCGAGCCAGGCCACATCGCGTCGCAAGGAAGTCGAACGGCTGCAGACAAGCGATCTGGCCCGCTCGAACATTCAGCGTCCGTACATCAAATTCTCAATGAAGCGGCCGTCCGGAAAAGTTGCGCTGGAGTTCGAGAACCTATCGAAGGGCTTCACGAACAATCCTGTTATTTCCGGCTTCAGCGCCATCGTCAATCGGGGTGAGAAGATCGTGCTCGTCGGCCGCAACGGGGCAGGAAAAACTACCCTGCTGAAGGCACTGCTGGCCGATGCGCCAGATTTGCCGGCCTCCCCTGCCGATGTGGACTGCGGCAAGACAACGTGGGGGTACGGGGTGTCGATCGGCTACTTTCCACAGGACCACACCGGAGAGATCGAGAAGGGGCTTACGGCGGCGGACTGGCTGCATCGCTTCGATCCGGATGCGTCACGGCAGGACATTCACGGACTGTTGGGACAAATGCTGTTCAGTGGCGAAGAAGGCCACAAGCCGACCGACGCACTTTCCGGCGGCGAGACCGCCAGACTGCTGTTCTGCCGCATCATGCTGCTGAAACCGAACGTACTCGTCCTGGACGAGCCCACCAACCATCTCGATCTGGAATCCATCAACGCGCTGAATGTGGCGCTTCAGAAGTTCGAGGGCACCGTGCTGCTGGTCACGCACGACCAGGACCTGCTCGAAGAGGTGGGCACGCGGATATGGTGCTTCGAGCACGGCAAGATTGTGGATTTCAAAGGGAGCTACGAGGAATACGCTGCGTCGCTGGTCTGACGCACGTCTTCGACGAAATAGTACGCCGACCAGTTGCCAGGACGGCATATGCAGGGCGTCCTTTATTCGGCGTCACAAAGGAGACAACTATGAAGCGAACGGGTTTACTGCTCACCTTGACCTTAACCGTTGGAATCGCACTGGGGGTAATCGGGACACAGACCGTGGATGCACAGCAGGAGCCGATGAAACGTACCGTGCTGATCAGGACGGATCTGGCCGGGATTCAGGGAAAGGAAGCTATTTTGGTCTTGGTGGAATTTGCGCCGGGAGCCGTTACCGCATCCCACTATCACTCAGGAGAAGAGCTGGCGTACCTCCTTGAAGGCACCGTCAGCATGGAGGCCCAAGGCAAATCACCGATCACCTTCAAGCCTGGCGATACCTTCCATCTGGCACCCAAGCAGGTGCATCGCGTCAAGAACCTCAGCGCGACAACTCCGGCCAAGGCTTTGACCTTCACCATCGCCGAGAAGGGCCAGCCGGATACCGTCCCGGTAAAATAGCAGCGGGAAGCGTTCAGCCAGGTCGGAAAGAATCGAAGGGGGCTGATAGCTGATAGCTGAATTTGGTGGCGGTGACTGGACTCGAACCAGTGACGCCGCGGATATGAGCCGCGTGCTCTGACCGACTGAGCTACACCGCCATGCCGTTCATAAAACCGTCATGAGTATGTACGGTATTGTGCAACGCTTGTCAAGCGGAAGGGACTCCGACGGGACGGCGTAACCCGGCCCGCAGGAGCCTTGGCGAGCTTGATTTCAGAGAAGCTTGGTCATGACCTTGGCATCCCAGTCTTGCGCCAGATCGCTCAGCTCCTGGGCCAGCCGCCGCCCTTCTTCGTCCGTCGTCCACAGCTTCTCCCATGCATCGAGGTCCGCATAGGCGGTGAACTTCCAGAGCGCAAGATACTGAGGGCGATGCCCTACGTAGAGGTCGCGCGAGAAAAGACCGACGAGCTTAAACTGCGGGAGGAGCTTTGTGAAGTGATCGGCAAACCGCTGGTATGCGTCGGTTACCTGTTTCCGATTGACCCCCGGCTTCTGGTCAAACTCAATCATATAGAACATCGCCTGTTCCTCCACGCGGCATTTCTAACCATGATTTCGCCCATCGCGACCAAATAGGACCGGATCGTTTGCGTGCAGCGTAGCTTGCCATGCGCTCGCCAAGATGTCAAACATTTTTCGGGCCTTTCCGAGAGCCCACAGCCGTTCCTGACTTAGACCGGCCAGGACTCCCGGCGATAGCCCATCTCCCAGAACATCCACTCGTACCGACTGGTCACAATAAAGCGCCGGCGCATGGCGTCGAGTTCGGCAGATGTAAGCTGGGCAGCCGTCGCATCCGTGATATCGAGGACGCCGCGAACGAGGCTGCCGAACTCGGCGGAGGCGTAGGTATTGATCCAGCGAGCATAGAGCGAGTCAGGCGAGCCGGCCCGTTCCAGCTCCTTGCCCACCTCCCAGTAGATCCAGTAGCAGGGCAGTAATCCCGCAATCGCCTCATGGAAAGGGGCCGCGTAGGCAAGCGCCAGGAGATAACTGGTGTAGGCGAGGTTTGTCGGGGCGAGGGGCGTCGTGGCGACAACTTGCGGGGTGAGACCGAATTCGCGGAAGAAGCTCTCGTGAAGCTGGCGCTCGACCTTCAGCGCGCCGGCCGCGTGCTCGTTGAACATGATGATCCACTCATCCCGAGGCGCCCGCGCCGCAGCCAACGACAGCGCTCTGGCAAATTCGCGCAGGTACAGCGCGTCTTGAACCGCGTAGAACTGAAACCGCTCGCGGGACAGAGAGCCATTGGTAAGTTCGCGAAGGAAGGGGTGACGCAGGATCGCGGCATAGATGGTCTCAATCGATTTCCACAGCTCTGCCGTATACCCCATGGCCGATCCCTTCAACGCCTCTCATATGGTATGAGAGTGTGCGTATTCAGAAGGCAATGCGCTTTAATGCGACGGTTTTACTCTTGTGCCACCGAAAGGCTAGTGATCGGCAGCGACTCCGCCTCCAGACGCGATAGATCGACGATCTGGCTGGCATGGTCGATGTCGATGCCGACTAAATGCCCTTCCGCATCAAAGTCCAAAACGACCCCAGGGGCGGCTTCTCTGGAGTCCGTACTCGCCTTTTCCGAAAGGTCGATATAGAGCGAGTCGGTCTCCGGGTAATAATGGAACTTCATTGTTTCACCCCCTTGAATTCGCGATCTGGAAACGCATTGTGGACTGTTTCACCATCTTCGAGTGTGACCACTCGCAAGTATTTTCCAAGCTCCGGAACAAAAACCCAGTAACGGACGCGCCCACCAGTCTGGACCTCACGATACTCGAATTGGAGCAGAGCCCCCTCGCACCACTCGCGCCGGATGTACGGCCGCTTACGCAACACCTGCTGCTCAAAATAGCGCGTCGTTCTCATCTCGCATGCTGCCTAGCCCACAATCACTGCTGATGGCACAACTGAATAACCTTTATCATAACAGAGGTCCCTCACTTAAATGTTGGTGGGGACCGATTCGCCAGCGGCGCCGATCAGCGTCTTCTCGGCGACCTGGCTGAGAGCCTTGATATGTCGCCGCCAGCGTTGGGTTAATTCCAGTGAGATTATCATTTTTCAGACAACCTCGCTCATGCTTCCAGGCTAGCCTCACGAAGTCTATCGCGTAGATCTTGAGCCAAGCGAACTCCCGTACTGTTCGCTGCATCAAGCAGAAGCCCTGCAACTTGAGAATATGTAGGCACTAGAATCGCTTTGAGTTTTCTCCTAAATGCTTGAGGATTGCGAATTGCAAACGCTTGCGACCTTGCAATCTGCACCCAATATTCGAGGACAAAGACAGCGATGTCCTCCGTCATGAGTTCGCTTGCCGGTTTGCAATAAAGCAGATAGTCAAAGGCAACAGCTTGTGCACCACAACACTCTGGAAGGGTAGCATTTGGCGCACAAGAAAGGGCTAGATAAAGTAAAGGGGAGAGATACGCCAGACCCTCTGGCAGGGTACGAATCTGCCCATAGATTGTCTCACGGGTAGCGAGTGAGCTAAATGCAATGCGGAGCTCGCGGAGCATATTCAGCCAATGCTGAGAATCGACGAGATGCTGTTCGAACTGGCGAAAAACGGTTTCGAGTTCCGAAATCACGGCGGCGTAGGTGTCAGCGTGATTGCCCTTTGCGAGAGTCCGAGCTATGGCAGGCCCGACGGTCATCCAGTAGAGGCCGCGCTCGAAGTCGCGGCGCTGCTCTATCGGGAGGTCGCCCCACCTGTCAACGAGTGAGGTCAGAGCAGTCAGTGGATCAACTCTCAGTTCCTTTACCTTGCTAATGGCTGGAAAGATTCGAATTCCAGACATGCCGAGTGCCAAAGCTTGTGAATAGTCCTCTCTTCGTGCGGCAAGTTGCGCGAGTTCCAAGTCAGTCCAGTGTCGGAGAGCAGTTAAGCCTTCGGATTCAGCAAGCCGCTTAGCCTCGTCGAGTTTGCGCCCGGCGAGTTCATAGAGCCGGCACCCAGCGGCGAAGGTGCCCAATTGACTAAAGAGTAGCGAGAAAAAGGGAGGCAAGGGTATGTCGGCCATCTTCGGTCGTGACCTTGAGAAAAACCCGGGAAACGGCTCAGTGTAAGGTTGCCCATCCGACGTGTGAACGGGAGGGGCACCGGTGCTCGATAGCGATGCCATCCAGCCAAGCACATGCCCCGCCTTCCGAAATACCTCACGGAAGCGCGCATTCTCGAAATCCGAACTTTGATACAATCCACGCACTAGGCCAGACATCGCTCCCCAGGCTCTTCGGCGGTTACGTAGTGACCAGTATGCCCAGGCGAGTTCCCCAATCATCTCGAGCCGTTCGAAGACCTGATCGTCCTTTGCTGGCAGTTTTAGCGATCTGATGCTGAGGTCTTGGACGAGTTGCCAATCGCCAACCCTGCCCGCCGCTTCCGCTCCGCGTCGTAAGGCATCAAGCCGCAGGAATGAATAGGCGGTAGGGGATTCGGCAAGCGCCATCTGATAACGACGAAGAGCAGCCTCGGGCGTGCTGCGATCTAATAGGATACACGCCGCGGTGTAATTGAGCAGAAACCGCGCGTTATTGTCGGGAGCCGAAAGAGCTCCTTCAAGCACGTCCAGGCCATCCTGAGGTCGATCCATGTAGTCAGCGAAGACGATGGCTTTAGCGCGTGCAACGGGTGCCTGGAGAGGCTCCCCCCCGGGAAGCTCGGCTATTCCGAGAATTTCGTCCAAGAGCGAAATCACCCCGTCCCAGTCCTGCTCTTCCTCTGGCTTCCTCAGCTCGACGATCCAGGAGCGATCAACGAAGAGCTCTGGGGCATCGCGTAGCATGTCGTACGCGAAAGCAGCCCTCCGCTCCACTTCGGTCATGTCGGCAAGTACACCTAAGACACTTCTGATAGCCTCCTGGCTCTGAATGCGTGTTACACCACCCCATACGAGGGACTCGAGAGGGACTTCAAGCGGGATCCCCTGGAACTCGGTAGGAAGATGGGGATAGATCCGAGAGGCTTGCAAAGTTTTTCGGGCGGCTGTCCCAGGGGGAGCATGTGGGTTCAGCGGCCCTATGAGCATATACGCAAGGAATGCCATGGGAAGGCCGCCTGCACCCGCCTCTTGGATCATTGTGTCAAGCTCAGCAATGAAGCTTTCGGTTTCTCTGTCGAGTTGTGTCAGTATCCGAACTTGAATTGCACGAAAGGTGATGCGTAGAGGGAGAGGGAAATTGTCGGGCCATTGGCCCTGCGTGAAGAGGAGAGTCAAAAACTCAAAGGCCTCGGCGCGGGACCTATCAACAATCTCGAGAGTTATTCGAAGGAGAAAATCTATCAACGCAGTCCAGTTGGCAGCGGCCAGAAGATGGAGGACAATTTGGAATGCCCGCTCTAGGTCAATGGTGCCGCTCCTGAGATGGTGGAAAGCAATTTTATTATGAATGCTGCGCCGCAATTGGTCTGTGAGCGTGATTTGTCCAGCATCGCTCAGCAGAGGCGACACTTCGAAACGGTTAGCAGCGATTTGGTGAATCCAGGGTCCAATGAGTTCTGGAAGAAGTTCTTGAGGACGAGGAACCGCTGGTTGTACTTCAGAAACGGCACTCACAAGGGCTTTATCGAATCCAACACCTATCAGGGACAGGCGGTAGAGTAGTTCGCGGAGGCGGTCATCCGGAAGAAGCTGGAGAAGCTTACGGCGAGCTTCGGCCCTGACCTCTCCAGTGGCGTCGCCCGTGAGAATCTGGCCAAGCTGGTCTTGATCAACATACCATGCACTGCGTCTAAGGAAGAGGATTGCGGCTAATATCAGGGATGGGTGGCCACGTGTTGCAATATGAATCAGATTCAGGGACCCCGGTTGATGGAGAGCTGGGGGGGCCGCCACATTAGTAAGTATCTCATCAATATCCTGTGGAGTCATCGGAGGAACTTGAACTTCGGCGACTACTACATCAAGTTGTTCTTTGATGGACTGCGGTAGGGTCCACTGTGCAGTGGTCACAAGCCTTGCTCCTACCTGCTGTAACGCCTTAGTCAATTTTACCAACCTATCACCGAGCAGCGGAACTCTGGACAGATCAGGAACTTCATCCAGCACAAGTAGGCCCGTCGCACCAAGACGGCGGGCCGCATGTCCTGCTAGTTCAGAAAAGGTCAGCGCGCCGACACAGTAAGCGGTCACCAGTTCAGAATAGTCTTGGATGCTCGTGAGGCGCAGCAATTGAAAGTCGAGGTGTTGTTGAAGAATTCGCTCACAGGTTTGTTTTCCACGAAAAGAAATCCAGGCTGTCCTAGTGAGCCCATGTTCTTCAGCAAGAAGGCTTGCTACGTATGTCTTTCCCATGCCGGTCGCGCCCGTAATGCCCAGCCAGGTAGGATCCCGCAGTCTTCCGAGTAACCCGCGTACGAGCCCTGTTCGCCGAGAAGCACCAGGATGCATAACCGGCGTTTCGTCTGGCGGCGGCACCTGTGCAGGAAGAAGGTGGGCTTGGATGCCTGAGACCTGTTGAATCAGTTGGGCTAACCCCTCGGGAACCGGCTGAAGGGCAGCGATTCCCTGAGATATGGACTCCGCTTGAGAGGTGAGGCGGTGGTAGTAGGCTTCAGCCTGTTCGGCAAGGGCTACGAGGCGGGTTAGTATTCTACGATCAAGCTCTGTAATTGACCTCTCAAGGAGAAGCTGTTCAAGTCCTTCAACTGTAAGTTGTTTCTCCCCACTTTGTGTCAGCAAGTGAAATACGTGCACTATGAGAACGTCTGCGAGGCATCGCGCCTCCTCGTGATCATGAGCCCGTGACTGGTTGAGCAGGAGAGATTGAATCTCAGTGCGGAGTTGTGGAGGGTCAGGAAGTCCTATTGCCCACTCAAATCGCGATATGAACTCATCGATGAGAGTGTGAATTCCAGCAGAACCGATGAACGCCTGTAGTCCGGCAAATACTGGCCCAGGGAGATCTTGGGGACACCGAGAACCTTTGACAAGCTTCTTAAAAATAACGATGAATTTCTCAGCCTCACTCTGAGTGAGAGCACCCTCTTTTATGCGGTTCCAGATTTCAATGCCGGTGAGGCCGTGCGGAAAGTGCGTTCGCTGCTCTCTGCCAGGATGAGCAGTGGTTGAGAATCGATAAAGGATACGCAGAGAAGGGTTATTGCGGACTGCTTCGTAAAATCTCGCGAGAGCGGTGAGGGCTTCGGGGCTCCTGAGGGTAATCCTGTTTCTGGCCTTGACTTGTTCGAGGATGCGCGGTTGTGCAGCATCGTCAGCATCGAGAAGTCGCTTGACATGGTCAATGTCTTCTCCGCACTCGCAATATAGAACAACATCTGGTTGAAGCTGAAGCCACCTGACGACTGTGAGTTCTACCTGGTAGTAGAAGCCCTTAATAGCGTTGGAGGCATCGCGTTGAGGATTGTAAACAAAGGTAGTCATTTCCGGCAGCTTTTTCTAACCCTGTCGTTTTTCATCATGGACTCAGGTGTGAGCATGTTTTCAGATGTTGGTCGGGACCGACTCGCCGGCGGCGCCGGTCAGCGCCTTTTCTGAAGCCTCACTGAGGGCCTTGATGCGACGGCGGTCGGTAGTAAAGACTCGGTAGCGAGCCACCTTGGGGGGAATATCGCGGAAGAGGTCCATGAGCGGCTTGGGCGACACATCGCCCGTAGCCGGATTGTACATAAAGATCTGCTTGCTCCCTTCAGCCAGCGGGTTGATGGGACGGGGATCGAGCGCCGCCATGTCCACCTTGAATTCGATCCCATGCAGGCGCTTGGGCAGGCAGCGGCGGATCGTCTCCTCGAGATGTTCGGCTGTCTGAAACCGAACCATCCGTTGGGACTCCTCGATGGTGGAGACAAAGTCATAGGCCATCTTCCACTTGACATTCCGCCCTAAGATCTTTCCCCATTCCGCGCCCAGCGCCCGCTCATGCGGGTCGCTCGAGGTCGCCCACTGGCCGACCCGCTCAAACAGGGACCAGTCAGTCAGTCCCAGGTACCGATCCAGCGCTTTGTACGGATTATACGGGGCGATCCGCTCCATCGTCTCCTTGAAGATCCCCTGAACATGCAGGTCGATGGCCCTGGTCGTCCGGTGATGGTAGACGTGCAGGTAGAGGGCGAACTTCGCGTTCAGGAACCGCATCAGGGCCGACTCTCCGGCCTTGTGCAGGGTGAGTCCTTTCGGCGTAAAAAAGGTGTACAGCAGCAGCCGCTCGATATCCACCATATCCAGCGAAAAGCCGGTCATATACGCGTCTCGCTGGACGTAATCAAGGTTATCCACGGTATAGATTCCGGAGAAGAGCGGGCGGAGCGCCTGCAGCCAGTCCGGGACGCCGGCCACAGGGCCGATCCTGAGCTGGGTCGAAGGACCCGTTTCCGGCTTCTTGATCAGGAACGCGATCTGTCCGGGGTCGAGCCGCTCGCGCGGCTGAAACGGCCCGCTCGGGCTGCGGCGGATCGCTGTGATCATCCCTCCCAACTTCTTTGTGATGATGGCCGTTCCCAGAATCTCGTGGTTCAGCCGCTCGCCACGAACACCAAACTGCTTCAGAAAGTGGTCATCAAAGAAATGTCCGAAGGGGCCGTGCCCGACGTCGTGAAGCAACCCGGCAAGCCTCAGCAGCTCTTCGATAAACGGCAGCGACGGCAGGGCCTCTCCGAATGTCTCCTTCAGGCTGGGATACAGGTGTCTCGCGAACTCGCCAGCCATGTGCATCGTCCCAAGGACATGCTGAAACCGACTGTGTTCGCCGGAGGGGTAGACCCACCAGGTGCTCTGCAGTTGGTGAATACGGCGCAACCGTTGGACCCACGGGCTGTCAATGATCTCCTTCTCAGTCCGTTCCGATCGATCACCCTTTGGGACGGTGAAGAGGATATAACGATGGATCGGGTCGGCCATCAACGCCACCCCTTCGTAGGGTGACGCGAGCGACGGGCCTCTGTGGCTGGGCGACTGAGGCGCAGTGACGTGCGGCGTGGTCATCGATCACCTCTCTAGATCAGTGCCGATTCCAGGACGATACCTCGATCCAACATCGCGGTTGCCTGTGAGAGCGTTCGTGTCAGATCGGCCGGCAATTCCGGACTCTCTTCAAGCTGCCGACACAGGTCAATCAGTCGGCGGAAGGCTCGGATAAGGTCACCCTCATGCCCGCCGAAACTCTGCTCCACCAGCGCCAGCCAATCATCCTCGCCGGATACCCACCGATGGGTAGCCGCCAGATAGGTTGTGTGCATCGAGACCGGAAGATCAACGTGATAGGACCGCTGGACCCTATCCACCTCCTGGCTCAGCTCTTCCAGCGCCCTCACACGCCGGCGCAAGTGGGCCTGATCGCGGAGAAACAGCCTGGCCGCCGGCTGCTCGGTCCGTCGCGGTTCCTCAACCAGACACGACAGGAACGCCGCGAGTTCCTCAGGTGAAAGCCCCTTCAGGAGTCCGGAGAAGACCACGCGGGCCACCAACAGTTCGTTATCGTGGCGTAGTGACGCGATCAGGCGGCCTTCCGCTCCCAACCGCCCGTCCTCGAGATAGCCGAAATGCTGGAGGATTCCCACGATACGCAGGAACTGTTCCCAGTAGGAATTCTGAAGTTGCTGTTGCGTCTGGTGGTGATGCTCCAGCATCTGCCCTAGGCGTCGCGACTGCTTGAGTTGTCGCTCCCGGAGCGACCGTTCCGCGCACCGGTGACAAGGCATCTGGGAAAGGGCGAGGGCCAGCGCGTCAAGTTTCGACCTGCTCTCCCCAACATCGCCCCAGAAAAAGGTGAGGGAGTTCGTGGAGCGTCGACCGCGACCCCGGCCACCCTCGCGCCCGCTCCGCGCGGCCGCAACTCGCAGACGCGCAAGCTGTTCCCGCTCTTGCTCCAATGCGGCGCGCCGCTCCCGGTATTCGATCAGCGTGCCGACCGGACAGCAGGGCGATGCCATACCCTCGGCGTCGGCCAGTTGGCGGATCAACCCCTCTTGTTCCTTCCGGCTGGCCTCGATCTTTCGACGATTCTGGAACTGACCGAAGCTTTTCTCAATGGTCTTACGGATCGCCTCAGGCTCACGTTGCATGTCGATCAGCAACGCTGCGCTGCTGTAGCCGATCCGGAATCGACTGTCGATCGGCTCGGGTTCGCCGTGCACCAGGCGGACGGCGTCTTCGGCCGCCTCAGCGGCATCGAGCGCCAGGAGGCAGGTCCCTTCAGGGTCAATCCCCCGTCGCCCGGCTCGCCCGGCTATCTGGAACAGCTCCCCCACGGTAAGCCCGCGAAACCCGAGATCGGTCCGCTTCCGAAGTCCTCCGATCACGACGCTTTTGGCCGGCATGTGAATCCCCAGACTCATCGTTTCGGTCGCGAAGACGACGCGCACCAATCCCCGCTCAAACAACACCTCAGTGAGCCGCTTCAAGGCCGGAAGGACGCCGGCGTGGTGCAGCCCAAGACCGCGACGGAGCCCGTTCAGAATCAGCCGGTTCAAATCGCTCTCAGGACTGACGCTCGGGTAATCGAGAAGCGTCTGTTGAATCGCCTCCTCAACCTCCTCACTCTTGGCGGAATCCAGGAACGGTTCGCCGCGCTCCAGGAGGCGAGCAAGGGCACGCTCACATCCCGACCGGCTGAAGATAAAGTAGATAGCCGGCAGCCAGCGGCGTGCCCGCAATACCGAAATAGCGATGCTCTCGTCGAGCGCGCGACGGCGGGGGAAACGGGAGCGGCGTTCTCCACGCCGGTCCCATCGGCCGATCTCTCGCCCCTCGGATACACGTCGATCGGAGAAGGAGGCCTGAAGAATCCGTCGAACTGATGCCGCCTCCGGCGGCCAGAGTTGACCATCCTTGTCGCAGAGCAAATACTGGAGGGGTACCGGTCTGATGGGATGATGGATGGGCCGGATCGGGCGGTGGGTCTGACCGATCCACTCGGCAATCTCGCCGATATTGCTGACGGTGGCGGAGAGGGCGACAAGTTGGACGTCCGGGGGGCAGTTGATGATAATCTCTTCCCACACGGTTCCCCGCCCCACATTCCCCATGTAGTGACATTCGTCCAGCACCACATAGCGAAGCCCCTCGAACTCGCCCCCGTAAAACTTGTTTCTGAGGATCTCGGTGGTCATGACGATAAGTGATGCGCGGGGATTCACCTTCACGTCGCCCGTAAGAATACCAACGGTTTCTCCGCCCCACTGACGGGTAAAATCGGCATATTTCTGGTTGCTCAGGGCCTTCAGGGGGGTCGTGTAGGCGATGCGATGCTGATGGGCGAGGGCTCGGAAGATGGCGAATTCAGCGATGAGGGTCTTGCCCGCGCCGGTCGGCGCGGAGACGATCACGGAGCTCCCCTCCGCAATCAGACGGATCGCCTCCTCCTGGAACGGGTCCAAAGGAAACGGATACCGGTCGCGGAACGAATCTAGGAGCGCCTGCGCGTCCCGCGGTAGAGGCGATGCAGCAATCTCGACGGGCCTGTGTCCTTTTGACATCTTTTATTGTTAACATTAGCAGATTGCGCCGAGCGCTTCAACTGCGTCGGCTGATCTGAAGCGTCTTGGCGTTTCAAAGACGTCCGAGGTGCTTGCATTGATCTGCCTTGCCTCAAGCACGTCGGTCGTGTAAGCTGATGGTACAGACCGGAGAGGTCCAGGCAATCACAAGCATCGATACTCTTCTAGCGAACGGAGGCCCCCGGTCCACTGTCGAGCGGCAACGACGGATAAACGCCGAACTCGTCAGTTTCCTGGATGGGCTGAAAAGACAGAAAGGTCCTTCATGATGACAGAGGAACCATCAGAGACACAAAAAGCGATCCGCGAGCAGATACGGGTCGCGGTGGAGGCGATCGACGGAGCCCTACAAGGCATCGTGCGCTTCCTCACACCATTGAGACCGACGATGCGGAATGAGCTGATCCAGTCCCTGGGCGGCCATATCGAACAGGCACGGCGCGCCAAAGAGTCGCTTGAAGGGATCCTCCTGGAGTTGCAGCAACAGAAGGAGTCGTGAGTATCAGATCTTCGCGTTCAGCTTGTCCCCGGTAGATTCGCCAAGACGGACATAACCCAAGGTCTGTAGAAATCGCTCTCCCTCGGCCGATTTGAGGAAGCTTAACAGATAGTCGCTGAAGCTTTTCGCCATGTCGGACGAGAGGTACGGCGGATGACCCGTCGCGCACCAGATGATGATTTTATGATAGAGGCCTTGAACTTCTCCTGTCATCGCTACTCCCTCTTTACCGGACCTTCGACTTTGGATCACCAATCTCAGCCCTCTCCTCACCCTCGTTCTTGGCCTGCATCTTCTTCACCAGTTCCTGGTACGAGGAGGTACGAATGATCTTGCTGAACTGGGTGCGATAATTATTAACCAGACTGACACCCTCGACAACAATATCATAGACCGACCATTTGGAGTCGGCCCTTTGCAGACGGTAGGTAATCGGAATTTCCTGATTCCGCTTGGTCACAATCTTGGTCCGCACCTCGGAGTAGTTGCCATCCGTCGTCTCTTCCAGATACAAGATCTGCTCGCCCGTATACCCCTCGACCCGATCGACGTAGGCCCGTTCCAGCAGGTCGGTGAATAGACCAACGAATTCAGTGCGCTCCTCGGGCGTACGCTCACCCCAATACCGGCCCATCGAACGCTTTGACATCTCAGAAAAATCAAATCGCTCCAATACGGTCTTGCGGAGTTGGGCCCGACGTTCTTTGGTCTTCCGCTCACCCTTGAGCGACGGATCGGTCAGAATCTTCAACACCTGATCAACGGTTCCCTTGACCTGCTCTGTCGCGGGACCGGCAAGAACCTGTCCAGGCATTCCCAAGATCGCTACGGCTGCCGCGACAAGGGTGAGCGTCTTCCATCTGCGCCCGACATTGAAATACTTCACGGTCACTTCATCTCCTCCTTTACAGCCAGACCAATGGCATGTTCGATATTCGCAAGTGCAAGGTTGTAATTATACATGGCCCTATAGTTATCTGCCCGCAGCCTGGCGTACGACTCTGCGGCCTGGCCCAGTTCTCTTGACTCTCCAACACCGAGGTCGTAGTTCGCCTTGGCCGCCACCAGCCACTTCTTTGCATTCCGCCATCCGTCCTCCGTGGCCCTCAGCGTCTCCTTCGCCTCGGCAAGCTCTCGATGCGCTTTTCGCACCTGTAACGGGATCCCCCGCTCGGCAAACGACTTCATCTCTCCGACCTTCAGGTGCTCCGCCTGAGCCGCCCGGATCTTACCTCGAGTGATGCCAAAGTCGAGGTCATACTTAAAACCCAACACAATCGCGGTGTACCGATCATTCAACGGATCATAGGCCCATGGATTCTGCTGGCGCGTGCGGTTGCCGGCCTGAGCGTATACACCGTTCACTGCGGCAAAAAACTGGGGGTACAGGTTGCTCTGCTCGGCTTTGACCAGCGCCTCAGTCGCCTTGAGCCCAGCCCGCACCTGCGTCATCTCCGGTCGCAACTCCAGCGCCAGGCCCATTCCCTGATCTTCCGATTTCACCTCTCTGGGGACGGCCCCCAGTCCAAACGCGTCCAACTCAAACGGTTGTGTACGATCGAGACCGGCATAGAACATCAGACCGCCCGTGGCCAGATCGAACCCCTTCTGGGCCTCTTCCCGGTTCTTCAACACCTCGCCCCGGAACGCCTTTAACTTGTACAGATCCATCTCATCGGCCCCCGGCACTTCAGCCTTGAGCTGTCGTTCCGTCTTCACAATCGCCTTATCAAGATCCTTGGCAATCTCATCAATTAACCCGAGCATGTCGCTCGCCAACAGTCGGCCGTAGTACAGCTCCTTCACCTTTAAGATCAGGTCAGCGGCCTTCTCTTCCACCTTCGCCTTCTCGATCTTTACCCCCTCCTCCGCAGCTTCGCGGAATCCCGTCAGCTTGCCAAAGGTATAGAGGGGCTGGACCAGCCGCATCTCAACCCGCTCGAAGACGTTGTTTACGTGGGGGTCATCCTTTCGATCGGGAGAACCGCCCTGGACGGTTCCGCGGGCTCGAGGGGACGGCCCCACGATCCCCGTCACTTCGATCTGCGGGAACCGGCCGGCGTCGGCCTGATCTTTCTTGGCCATCGCCGCCTCAGCGCCCCTCTGCATCTGGTGTATCTCAGGGCTCGTGGTCAGAGTGCGCTGGATCAGATCCTTCAGGTTGTAGACCGCCTTCGGTGCCGGCGACTGTGCGAATGTCGGCTGCGCGACAGCCGCCGTTGTCATGAGCGCCAGGGGCAACACGATCCAGCGTGTCTGTCCCGCTCGGCCTGCATTCATCATGAGCGCCTCCTTCGAGATCAGTGATTCGACGTAAGCTTACAGGTTACTCTTTCGATCAGAGCTTACCGAAAATATAATTCGAGATAAGTTGTTCGATGTCTATGGGGTCTTCGGTATCTCGAAGCTTACCACCCGGCTGGACCACCGTGTCGGAACCGCCAGGCGTAATCCGCACGTATTTCTCACCGATCAACCCCTTTGTCCGAATCGAGACGATCGCGTCATCCTGAAGCTTGACATCAGGATCGATGCTCATGGCCACGCGGGCTCGATAGCTGTCCAGTCCGATCTTTTTCACTCGACCGACCTCAACCCCGGCAATCTCGACGACCGCCCCACTCTTCAGACCGGCCACTGAGTCAAACTCGGCGACGACAGTATACCCTCGGTCACCAACCACCTCAAGTTTGCCGAGCCTGATTGAAAGGTATGCTAACGCGAGGATCCCCACCACCACGAATAGCCCCACCAGCGTTTCCATGGTCAATCGCTTCATTGATCTGACTCTCCGTCTTGATACTCTATGTATCCTGCGAACATTATCAGGACCTCCGCAGTAGATCGCTCTGCCTACTCCGGACCAGTCTGGCCATTACTGGCGCCGGTTAGAAACTGCCTGACGACAGGATTGGCGGAGGCCATGATCACCCCCGGACTGTCGTGCTCCACAATGACCCCCTCATGGAGCATCGCGACCGTCTGAGCGATGTCGAAAATCTCCGGGATGTCGTGACTGACCACCACCGCGGTAAAGCCGAAGCGCTTATGGGCGTCGACAATCAGCCGATGGACCGAGTTCAGCAGAATCGGATCGAGACCGGTCGTCGGCTCGTCAAAAAGGATGATCTCCGGATCATGGACCAAGGCACGAGCCAAGGCAGCCCGCTTTTTCATTCCCCCGCTCAGTTCCGCAGGATATTTGTGCGTCATATCAGCGAGCCCCACGGCCTCCAACCGTTTCATCGTACGCCGGGCAACCTCGTCTTCCGGCAGCCGGGTTTTTTCTCGGAGCGGAAAGGCCACATTGTCAAATACCGTCAGAGAGTCAAACAGCGCACACCCCTGGAATAGTACGCCGAACTTCTCACGCACGGCATCCAAGGCCTTGCCGCGGAGTCGGCAGAGGTCGGTCCCGTCGACCAATACCTGACCGCTGTCCGGCCGCATAAGGCCGATGAGGTGTTTGAGCAGGACGCTTTTGCCGCCTCCGCTGCGCCCGATAATGGCCGTCACCTGCCCTTTAGGGATGATCAGATTCACCCCCTTGAGCACCTGTTGCCGGTCAAAGCTCTTATAGAGATTAACGAGCTGGATCATCCAATTTAAAACAGGACCGCGGTCATGAAGTAATTCCAGACCAGCACCAGGACCGCCGAGAGGACGACAGCTTCTGTGGTTGCTTTTCCCACGCCCTCGGCCCCATACCCGGTATAAAACCCCTTGTAGGTGCAGACCCAGGTGACAATAAGGCCGAAGCTCAACGACTTCAGGAAGCCGCCCCGTATGTCACTCATCTCCACCATGTTGCGCATCTCGGAAAAATAGGTACCGGCGCCGACACCGAGCAGCTTGACGCCGACAAGATAACCACCAAAGATCCCGACGACATCGAAGATCGCCGTCAGAAGAGGAACCGCGATCAGCCCCGCGACAACCTTCGGAACGACCAGGTATTTCATGGGGTTCACGGCCATCGCCTCCATGGCGTCGATCTGTTCGGTAATCCGCATGATACCGATCTCGGCAGCAGAAGCCGATCCGGCCCGCGCCGCGACCATCAGGGCCGCCATTACCGGCCCCAACTCTCGGATCAGGCTCAGGCCGACGGCCGGACCAAGCAACGCCTCAGACCCGAACTTTCGAAGCGTGTAGTATCCCTGAAGTCCCAACACCATCCCGCTGAAGGCCGCAGTCAGCAGAATAATGGAACTGGACTTCACCCCGATAAAATAGATCTGACCGATGACACGTCTGAATTTCAATGGTGGCAGGACCGTCCAGAAACCGGTAGAGCCTAGAAAGATGGCCATTTGTCCCATGGTCTGGACCTGCTTGAGAACCGTGCGTCCAACAACCTCTAACGGGTTGCCCATACTCTACTCCAAGGGAGATTCTCGGCGCGTTGACAAAGGAACCGACAGCTTTGTAGAATTGCATACGCTCCCCCAGTTGTCAATTATTTCCTATCGTTCGATAATTGAATCGATAGTCTGTTTTTGTACCTGAATGTCTCCGAAACTCGGCCATCAGCATTTGAGGATCACCGCCCGTTGTGACGCAGTACGCACGACCGGAAGATCACCGTGGTATCGAAATCTTTGGCTATTTATTATACAATGTGGATCAGGTTCAGGATGTGATGTCCAGTCCAGGAGATGACGTTGAGCATGACAATCATCCAGACTATTTTAACAACGTGCGGCCGTCTAACACGCAGGCCACGTCATCGGACTCGGCATACGCTCGTCGGCCTTGCAGGGTTACTGCTAGGACTTATATCGATGACGTCCGATGCGAACCCTGTCCCCAATCCGGCCAACATTCCCCTGCCCATCAACGGGACGACGGATGAGAAGGGGATTCCGGTCGGCTGGGACCTGGAACTCTACGAAAATCATCCCGACATCAAGCTTGAACCGTTTAAGAATGGCCGATTCGCTATCCGGCTCGCAAGCCATGAAAGCTCCTTCGGGCTGCACAAGGTAATCGAGGTAGACCTGAAGGAGTTTCCGATACTGACCTGGTGGTGGAAAGTGGACCGCCTTCCTGAGTCGGGCGACGCCCGCGCAAAGGATACCAATGACCAGGCCGCCCAGGTCTATGTGGTCTTTCCCCATCCATTGTTCAAAATGCGAAGTCCTACGTTGGGCTATTACTGGGACAGTAACGCCCCGGTAGGAACCATCGCTGATGGGTATTCCCCCGTCACCCCTAACAAGAATATTGTCCTGCGGAGCGGAAAGCAGCAGTTGGGCCGATGGGTGCAGGAGCGTCGAAATGTTGCGGAAGACTACGCGCGGCTGTTCGGCAAAAACTCGCTCCCCAAAGTGGGGCGTGTCGCCATCTGGATCAACACCCAGCACACCAAGTCAACCGCTCAGGCGTCCTTCGCCGACCTCCAATTCCAACGAGCCAATTAGTGTAGTACCCCGTAAATCCCTTTACGGCACTCGTCATTCCGGGCTTGACCCGGAATCCAGTCTTTACACACTGGATTCCCGCTTTCGCAGGAAATACTGCTTTGGAATGAATGCAAAGAGGTGTCAGGTACAGCATACTGGGTGGTAACCTTCGCCACCCAGTGCATATTTTCATCTCGACCGCAAGCTTGGGTTGCCGGTCGAACTCGTACGTAATCGACTTGGGCGAGTCGACTTGTTCCTTATCGTTCGCTTGGGCTTCTTGGCAAAGCGAATGTTGGCCTCCGTGGTGTCCTCAGCCACGTCCGCGAAGCTCTGTCTCTCCCAATATGCCGCCGCCGCTTGGTCGGTCTGTAACCGCGGAATGCGCTTCTTGGTCATTTCCCCCTCCTTCGAAGATGCACCCGCTCCTTCGTATCCATATCACGCGCCCGGGTGGCGGTCAGGTAGGCGTCTAAGCTGACTCGCTCTCCTGGGGCCCGCCGGGCCTCGAAGGCGTCCAGCGCATCCTGCAGGTCCTCCAGTTCTTCAAGCAGCCGGTTGTAAGCATCCAAGCTCAGCAAAACCGCCGCCCCCTTACCGTGCTGGGTGAGGATAGCCGGGCCTTTCTTCAGCGCAGCCAGGACCTCTGCTTGCCGTTTCCGCAGGTCTGAAATCGGGATGACCTCTCTGACTCTCATCGACTCACCCTCCTGTGGGAGCATATTTCACCTTAAAGTGCTACATGTTCAGGAGCTTGTCAAGACGCATTGCAAAGGGTAGATGAATATCAGACCAGGTAAAAGGGAGGGAGGTGGCGAAATACCACAGATCCGAGTGCCAGCCGATTGTCACTAACGGCAGCCCATGATATCCTTCAGTCACGATCATGTGCTAAGTTATTTGTTGGTTCGTACTCGAGAGCTGGCTCCCCTGGCGGGTTCGCACCATTGACCGTGAAGGGAACGAGGAACGTATGAAGTTTCTTGTGGTCTTAGAAGTCGGGGAGGACGGCTACATCGTGGCCGAGTGCCCCGCCTTGCCGGGCTGCGTCTCCCAGGGGCCGACCGAGGAGGAAGCCCTGGCAAATATCCGGGAGGCAATTCAGGGGATTGTGGCAGTTCGACAGAAACACGGCCTACCAATCCCTGAAGAGCGCGTAGTCGAGATCGCGGTCCCGGCCTAGTGGCGCGAACCTCCCGGTCATCTTAGGGTCATTTCCTCTGCCTCCGCTCTACAGTCCCCGGTAGCTCTCTCGGCGGTGCTTAACTCGTAAGACTTCGACCGTGCGCGCCTTGCCGTCAATATCGTAGAGACCCCTGATATCACCCACCCGGATCCGCCAAGCCCTGGTACGGAGTTTCCTGCAACCTTTCGGTCTCGGGATATGGGTTAAGTTGATCAGCGCATCCTTGACCCTCGTCCAAGTCTTGCCCCTAAGCCGGTCCAGGTCTCGTTGCGCCCTAGGACCGAGCATCAGCCGGTGCACGGGCTGCTCGCTCCGCTCTTCCACTCTTGGCAATCGCATTTGATGCTCCTCCTTTCTTAGAGGAGGATAACTGCCTTGCTACAGGAAGTCACACATCGATAGACTTGTACGGGCCTGCAGATGCGCTCTAGGTACGCATCCGCAGCGAGTTGCACTACCACAAAAAGTAGGTGAATTTGTACCGGGCGCTAGCGGGACAAGTCAGACTTCCGAGATGCGATTCGACGAGTGTGTCCAGCGTTGCGGCGTTGAGGGCGGTTCCAGTGCCGGGCTGTACACTGCGGCGAACAGCGCAGCTTGGTTCCATTGCGCGTCTGGTCGATGAAATACAGCGTACAGGTGCGACACCGGCGCAGGCGTGAGGCCCATCGGCTAAGGAGGAGGTCGGAAAATTCAGTGAAGTAGACGTCAGTGGCTCCGCCTGGCCTGAGTAGCCATGCCGGAATGAACCGCTCCACTGTCCATGAGACTTGCGGGATGGCCCAAATCTCGTGATCTATAGTGAGCCGGTTAAAGGCGTCCGCCACGGCCTCCCCTGGGCCATTCTCGATCAACAGGTTCGCCACGGCACATAGAGGCTTATAGAAGTCTGTCGGCTCGTGCCACTGCTCCGGCTTTACCTTCGCTCGCACGTCTTTGGAGAGTGTGGCGCGGAGCCCGACCTTCTTGGGCGGTACTGGATCCACGGCAATCACCATAGCGGGCTGCCACGGAGATCGCATGTTCCGAGTAAGGCTACGATTCGACTTCCTAAGTGCGTCACGGAAGTGTTCTTGCCATCGGGCTTCGTTACCACGATTGAGCAAGGCAAGGAGGAGATCATAGCGGATATTGGGGTCACGTATCGCTTTTCGCATGCGCCGTTCTATCGGACGCTCGACAAGAAGGGTTCGCGTCCAGAGCCATGTGGCATATTGGCCTCTTCATGCCGTGAAATCTGGCGCGCGAAGGAAGGCGGTAATCTTTATGGGTGAGACAGGAGATCACCTCCATCTTCCGATCCGCGCAGCGAGAAAAGCTATTCCAACAGCGAAAAAGGCTACGATGTGAGACCGTTCTGGGAAGTATGTTTCCTCAACGAGTTGAACAATAAACCCCACAGACGCCAGACCGATAAGGTATCCAATCACTATTCCGACGCCACCAGCGATGAAGGTCTCGATCACCGACTTCAAAGTCCTTGATAATCTTTCCTTACCGGTTGAGGCCAGTTCCAGCCGCCTACAGCTCCACCACCCATACGTACATAGGAACGCACCAAGAAGAGCGAATGTGTGTAGGATGTTAGACCTGTTTGCACCTACACCTGCAAAGTAGAAATCCAAAATGGTTCCGACAACGTTTTCACCGATCGAGTATCCAATCACAAGGCCGCAGGCACCGCGAGCGAGCGCATTTAATATCTTCCCTCACACCCTTTGAGATCGATCCGGTCGCTTTTCCGCGATCGTCCTCCTCGTCTGGTTTCAGATCTCCCATTTCTCTATTCCTTATCGTGCTCTCCCGCCGGGCTCGCAGTTTTGAGGTTATCGTTCGTTCCTCTCCGTCGGCTTGTGACAAATTCACTCCAAGAAGTCCAGTTCCTCCCTCATGGCGGTATCAATCTTTTTCAACGCATCGACAGGCCAACGCTGCAATCGAATACGCATAGCCTGAGGGGAGACGAGATACTTCCGGCTCAGTCGATCTATGATGTAGCGTTTGACGGCTTCGGGATTCGCAAACCCCACGCGACGAACCATCTCCGGATACAGTCGGTGGGCATCCTCAAGGACAGGAGCTGGAGGGATCAGTAACGCCGACGCGAGCCACTTCGCGTTTCGGTCAATTTCGTGGTATCGCTCCCATTCATGAAGCTGAATGGCCTCTTCCACTGACGTTACCGTTTCCAACACGTTCCGATGAAGCTTCAGGTGAGCAAACTCTTCAGCGACTGTGAAGCGATAGAAAGAGAGATTACCGTCCGCGACCTCCCCATCGACCAGGATGGTAAAGCGGGCCTCTTGAGGGTGGCTGATCACCGCGCCCGCGACGCCGTGGACCGCTCGCAATCCGGGCAGGTAGTCAAGGATCGTGTCCGGTTCCTGCTCCACGATGTAGTCGATATCGATTGGGATTGTGAGCCCAGGCCAGCGTTCTTCTAAGAGGAGTTTGGCAATCTGCTCCAGTCTGGGAATAGAATAGGCGGGAACGTCCTCGGTCCTCACCGTTGGGGCTTTCCGAGGCGCTGGTTGATATAGTCCGTCAACCTGGCCAAGTCCTCTCGGGTGAGCCGTTTATTTTCAATCGTACGAAGGAGCACCGGAATCCCTGGGGTCTTCGCGGCGAAGGCGGCGACATCCGGCGGCAAGGCAGGCTGTTTGTGCGCGACCGCGAGATCAAACAATCGCGTGCGCTCCTTGGATCCCTCGGGGAGGCCGAGGGTGTCGGCAATGTTCGCCAGCATCGCGGGATCTTGCGGAGGAGGTACTCGACCATGTTCCACATTGCTGAGGTTAGACGGCTGCATGTCGATCGCCTCAGCAAAGCTACGGAGGCCATACCCCGCTTTGAGCCGGCACTCTCGAAGATATGTTCCAAAAGTCAGATGGGTAACCATCGCCTCCTCCTCTCGTACGACTGTTATATTACATATATAACTATAGGCCTGAGGAGGTGACGTGTCAAGGGTGTGTCGATGGCTTGCCGAAATGCTGGCGGAGGCGTGTGAGGGTCGAACTCACCAACCCGGTATTAGCGGGTACGCTGGTTTTGAAGACCAGGAGGGCCACCGGGCCCATTCCGCCTCCAACATGCGATAACAACCTGACAGCGCTTCGCTGGTCTGGTCAGCACGGCAGACTGGCGTCCTGAATTGGAAAGCAGTGCGGATCAGCCACCCCTCACCCCCGCCCTCTCCCCCAAATGGGGCGAGGGGGTCTTGTGTTGCGGACTTCAGGTGCGGGGGGGTGCTATGCCGGATGCCAAGTGAGGGGGCGGCCGCCCAACAGGTGGAGGTGCAAGTGATAGACCGCCTGTCCGCCCTCGCTGTTACAATTGATTACGACGCGGAAGCCCCGATCCGCGATCCCGACCTGTCTCGCGATCCGGTTCGCCACCAACAGCAGATGCCCAAGCAGCCGATCATCAGCCTCGTTCGCATCGACGAGTGTCGCAATGTGCTGACGGGGCACAATCAAGATGTGGACAGGCGCCTTCGGGTGAATATCTTCAAAGGCGACAGACTGCTCGTCCTCATAGACAATCTTCCCCGGCCGCTCACGCTTGGCAATCTGACAAAAGAGACAGGTCTCCACGCCCTCGCCCTATCGATACTCCGCCTTGCTCTTTTTTCCGTAACGCTTACGCAGTTCCCGGGCGACCTCTGACGGCGCGATCCCGTGATGCCCCAGCAGGACCAGCGCGTGAAACCAGAGGTCTGCGGCTTCGTAGATAATCTCCTCCGGGTTCCCATTCTTGGAGGCCACCACCAACTCGGTCGCCTCTTCTCCAACCTTCTTGAGGATCTGATCCTGTCCTTTGCTGAATAGGCCTGAGACGTACGAATCTGGTTGTGGTCTCGCCTGCCGATCCTTGATGACGTCGAAGATCTGCTGGAGAATCGCAAGACTTCCGCCGTAGACCGCCTCGGGATCGAACTGCTGCTGCGTCAACTCCGCCGACGCCTCAGGAGAGGGATGCAGGCGACGGAAAAAACAGGATCGTCGGCCGGTATGACATGCCGCCACCACCTGCTCGACCTTGATGAGCAGGGCGTCCTCATCACAGTCAAAATAGATTTCGTATACCCGCTGGATGTGGCCGGACTCCTCCCCTTTTTGCCAGATACGCTGTCTCGAACGGCTGTAGAAATGCGTAAGGCCCGTCTCCAGCGTCATCTGCAGCGACTGTTGATTCATATACGCCAGCATCAGGACCTGGCCGTTCTCGGCGTCCTGTACAATGGCCGGGATCAGTCCCGAATCGTCGAACCGAAGTTGCGTGAGGTCGAATGCTTTCATAATCGCTTAATCCCGCACCGGGACGCCGCGCCCACGCAGGTACGCCTTCGCATCCTGGATCGCGTATTTACGAAAATGAAAGATCGAGGCGGCCAACACGGCGTCAGCCCCCCCGATAACCAATGCATCATACAGATGATCCAGCGTGCCGGCTCCCCCCGACGCAATGACCGGGATCGTCACGGCATCCGCCACCGCGCGTGTGAGGGCAAGATCGTAGCCGTCCTTCGTCCCATCCCTGTCCATGCTGGTCAGCAGGATCTCCCCGGCCCCGAGCGCCTCCCCCTGTCTCGCCCATGCGACCACATCCAGTCCGGTCGGTGTCCGGCCGCCGTGGGTGTACACCTGCCAGCGGGGTTTCGGGTTTCGGGTTTCTGGTTTCGGGTCCTTTGAAAGATCGACCCCACCCGCATCTGCCAACGCAGAACTCGAAACTTGACCCTCGACACTATCACTGGCCCGCTTCGCATCGATGGCGAGGACAATGCATTGACTCCCGAACCGCATCGCCGCCTCGGTCAGCAGTTCCGGACGCTGGACCGCCGCCGTGTTAAGTGAGACCTTGTCGGCGCCTGCCAGCAGTAGCGCCCGGATATCCTCGACGACCCGGACCCCGCCGCCGACCGTGAGGGGCGTAAAGGTCATGTCGGCTGTCCGGCGGACCACATCAAGCAGGATATCCCGTCGCTCATAGGAGGCGGTAATATCCAGGAAGACCAGTTCGTCGGCCTCTTGCTGGTCATACAACGCCGCTACCTCAGCCGGATCGCCCGCATCGCGGAGATCGACAAATCGCGTTCCTTTGACAACGCGTCCGTCTTTGACGTCGAGGCACGGAATGATTCGCTTGGCCAGCATGGTTTATCTCGCCGCCGCGATCGCGTCCTTCAGTGAGAATCTACCCTCGTAGAGCGCCTTCCCGACCAGGGCCCCAATGACGATAGAAGGCTCAAGTATCGCAAGCCTCCTGACATCATCGAGTGTTCCAATCCCACCGGACGCGATGATCGGGTGGCGAGTCGCCTCAGCCATCCGGCGCAGGGCGTCCAGGTTCGGTCCTGTGAGCATCCCATCCCGCTCGATATCAGTATAGATGATCGCCGCCAGCGGCAGGTCGGCCGCTCGTATTGCCAGATCGGCCGCAAGCAGTTCGGTGGCCTCCGCCCAGCCCCGGACCGCGACCTTACCGTTTTTGGCATCGATTCCAAGGATAATACGACCTGGATAGGTTTCGGCAGCCTCCCTCAGGAGTCCCGCATTTTCGATGGCAGCCGTCCCAAGAACAGCCCGCTCCACGCCTGAGGCCAACGCCTGCTCCAGGGCGGCCAAGGTTCGCAATCCGCCGCCAAGCTGCACAGGAATTGTGATCGAGCGGGCCACCTGGGCCACAACGGCAAGTTGCTGCGGCGTTCCGGCAAACGCGCCGTCAAGATCGACCAGGTGCAGGATCGACGCCCCCTCGTCCTCCCACCTCTTGGCCATCGCAACCGGATCGTCGGAATAGGCGATTTGACGCGAGGGATCGCCCTGTGACAATCGAACAACCTGGCCCCCTTTGAGGTCGATCGCGGGAATGACCAGCATCTACGTGAGGGACGCGAAGTTCTTCAACAGTTGCAGGCCCAATGCTTGACTCTTCTCAGGGTGAAACTGGCAGGCAAAGAGGTTGTCGCGCCACAGCGCTGAGGTGAATCGAAGGCCATGCTCAGTCGTGGCAGCGATCACGCTGTCATCCTCCGGTTGTACGTAGTACGAATGGACGAAGTAAAAGAATGCTCCATCGGGAATGCCCTTGAATATCGGGGCCGGCCGATCGATCCGGATCCGGTTCCATCCCATATGCGGAATCTTGAGTCTGAAGCCGTCGTGCCTATTTTCGGAGAGGGACGCATCTGTAAACCGGACCACTCGACCCTTGATGATGTTGAGGCCCGCGTGATGTCCGAACTCTTCGCTCTCACTGAACAGAAAGTGCAATCCCAGGCAGATGCCGAGGACCGGCTTCCCCGCCTCGATTGCCCGAAGCAGCGGCTCGACGAATCCGCCGTCCTGAAGCTTACTGATCCCATCGGCAAACGCCCCGACCCCGGGGAGGACAATGCCGGCCGCGTCGCGGAGCGTTCGCGGATCGTCGACAACCTTGGCGTCAGCGTCAACGCGCTCAAACCCCTTCTGGACGCTCCGGAGATTCGCAATGCCGGAATCGACGATGGCGATCACAAGCTTCCCTTCGTCGAAGGGACCTCGGCAACGCGCGGATCGATCGCCGTCGCCTGATCGAGACTCTTGGCCAATGCCTTAAAGATCGCCTCGACGCAGTGGTGCAGGTTCTCACCGTACAAAACTCCGACATGGAGGTTCACCTTCATGTTCATGGCAAGGGCGCGCATGAACTCCTTAACGAGGGCGACATCGAAACTCTCGATCCGGCCATGGAGCTGCGGCGCCTCGTAGACCATGTAAGGGCGGCCGCTGATGTCGAGCGCGACGCGGGCCAGCGCCTCGTCCAGCGGGACAAGCGCCGAGGCAAACCGCCGGATACCCCGCTTGTCCCCCATGGCCTGAGCGAACGCGTCGCCGAGCGCGATCCCGACGTCCTCTACGGTGTGGTGCAGATCGACCTGAAGGTCGCCCCGCGCCTCAATATTAAGGTCGAAGAGACCGTGTGTCGCCAGTTGGGCCAGCATATGATCGAGGAACGGGATCTGTGTCTGAAGCGTGTGTCGGCCTGCTCCGTCCAGGTTGAGCTCCACCGTGACATCGGTCTCTGAGGTCTTCCTGCACACCCTGGCTGTCCTGCTCATGATCCCCTCTCCGTCTGCTTCATTGCACCATGTCCCACGCGCTTCGCACCAAATCCCCCCAGTCCCCCCTTTGATAAAGGGGGGTGCGTGAGGATTTTCTCACCCCGTATACTATCCCAACGCCTTCGTCAATGCCTCTATAAACTGATCGTTTTCTGCTTCCGTCCCCACAGTGACCCGTAGGCAGTTGTGCAGGCAGGGCACTGACCCTAGATTTCTTACCAGCACACTCTGCTGCAGCAGCGCCTCAAACACCTCTGCCCCCGGGCGCGTCGTCCGGAAGAGGATGAAGTTCGCCGCTGACGGGAAGGCCTCGACGCCGGATATCGCGCCCAGCCGACCCATCAGTCGCTCCCGTTCCCGGATGATCTCACGAATATTGCCATCGATCCACGCGTGATGATTGAGCAGCACGACAGCGGCCGCCTGGGAGAAGCTGCTGAGGTTAAACGGGAGGCGCACCTTCTCCAGCTCGGCTGCAAGCGCAGGACAGGCAATCAGGTAACCAATGCGCAGACCGGCCAGCCCGATTTTGGAGAGGGAGCGAAGGATCACCAGTCGCTCCTGATCGACTAGGTGCGGGAGCATGGTTCGTCCCGCGTACGACCCATACGCTTCATCCACCACGACCAATCCGGGCGCAACGGCCACAATCTTCAAGATCTCCGCCTCAGAGAAGACCCCGCCGGTGGGGTTGTTTGGTGTCGCCAGAAAAATGACCTTAGGGCGCAGTTGCTCGATGGCCTCGATCAGTGCGGGCAGGTCCGGCTCAAAACGAGGGCCGAGCGGTACGCCTTCGAAGCGCACCCCCTGAGCCCTGGCAATCAGCTCATACATCGAAAAGGTCGGCACCGGAGCAAGAACGGTCGTCCCAGGTGCGGACGTCGCCAGCAACAACAGTTGAATCAGTTCATCAGACCCGTTGCCAAGGACAACCGCTCCAGGCGCCACCTGGATCTGCGCCGCCAGGACGGCTCGAAGCTGATCCGCTTCCGCATCCGGATAGCGGTGGACGTCTATCTGATCCAGCGCGCCGCGAACTTCCTTGCGAAGCTCCTCCGGAAGCGGGAACGGGCTTTCGTTGGCATCGAGCTTGATCAGACCCGGTCGTGGCTCCCCGGCCCGATAGGCTGTGAGACTCAGGACCTCAGGTTTGACCAGATCGAGCAGGCGTAACCTCGTCATGCACGCCTCCTGATCGAAGCCGCCCTCGCGTGAGCCTCAAGCCCCTCCAGGCGGGCCAGCTCGACCAATGCCGGCTCCAGCGCCTCCAGCTTCTGCCGGCTGAAGGCGATCAGTGAGCTCTGCCGTTGGAAGTCAGCCACGGAGAGGGGCGAGGCAAAGCGCGCCGTCCCCCCGGTCGGCAGGACATGATTCGGCCCGGCCAGGTAATCGCCCACCGTCTCCGGACTTGCGTCCCCCATGAAGATGGCGCCTGCGCGCCTGATCCTGGGTAAAAGCCCCCAAGGGTCCTTGACCAGGAGTTCCAGGTGTTCAGGCGCGATCTCGTTACAGAGGGTTGCGGCCTCGTCCAGTCCCTTCACAACAACGACCGCGCCAAACCGCTCCAGGGAGGCTTCTGCAATCTGTCGTCTGGGTAACGACGCGACCTGGCGTTTCACCTCATCCACCACCGCGTCGGCAAGCCGCTGAGACGGTGTAAGCAATATGGCGCTGGAAAGCGGATCGTGCTCAGCCTGTGAAAGCAGATCCGCAGCCACGCAGGCGGCCCTGGCCTCCTCATCGGCGATGACCAACAGCTCCGTCGGACCGGCGATCATATCGATCCCCACCTGCCCGAAGACCAGCCGCTTGGCCGTCGCAACGTAGATGTTCCCGGGACCGACGATCTTATCGACCTTCGGAATCGATGCGGTCCCATAGGCCATGGCCGCTACCGCCTGGACGCCGCCCGCCTTATAGATCGCATGAACCCCGCATAGATCGGCGGCGGCCAGCACCGCGGCGGCCACTGTGCCGTCGCGACGCGGCGGCGTACACATCACGATCTCCGCGACGCCGGCAATCGCCGCCGGGATCGCATTCATGAGCACCGTGGACGGATAGGCCGCTGTGCCTCCAGGCACATAGATCCCCACCCGGTCGAGCGGACGGACAAGCATCCCGACAATCGCGCCGTCTTCGTCCGAAAACCAGGAGGGCCGGAGCTGTCTGAGATGAAAGGCTCTGATCCGCGATGCCGCTGTCTTGATGGCGTCCAGGGAGGCAGGCGCCATGGCCGCGTAGGCCGCCTCGACCTCCTGTGGCCCGACCTGCACCGAGGCGGCATCGAGACGGACACCGTCGAACCGCTCCGTCTGCTCGAAGAGGGCAGCATCGCCGCCCGTGCGTACCCCTTCCAGGATGCCGCGAACGGTCTGCTCAACCTCGGCAGGTATCGTGCCCTGTCGAGACCTGAGCTTGGAGAAGAACAGCGCGCACTCTTGCGACCCGGCCTGAAGCCGCTTCATTCGCGCGCCCTCGCCGCGTGCGCCTCAACCTGCTTTCGCATCTCCTCAATCAGGTCCTGGACCCTGCGGTACTTGGTCTTGAGGCTCGCCCGATTGACGATGAGCCGCGCCGTCGACCTCGTGATCTCTTCCACCTCCACCAGCCCGTTCTCCTTCAAGGTCTGCCCGGTTTCCACGAGGTCGACGATCCGTTCGGCCAGCCCCACAAGAGGCGCAAGTTCAAGAGATCCGTTCAATTTAATGATCTCTGCCTGGATCCCTTTGCGACCGAAGTACGCTTCTGCAAGGTTGGGATATTTCGTGGCCAGCCTCAAATGCGACCAGGAATGGGGATCATCCTGCTTACGGAGTTCGACCGGCTCGGCCACGACAAGTCGACAGGCGCCAAACCTCAGATCCAGCGGCTCATAGACATCCCGGCGTTGCTCGAGGAGCTGGTCCTTCCCCACGATCCCCATGTCAGCGGCGCCGCGCTCCACATAGGTCGGGATATCGGTCGGTTTCAGTGTAAGGAACTGCAGCCGCCGATCCGCATCCTCACAGATCAGACGGCGCGAATCAGCAAAGTCCTGGAGGCAGGTGATCCCCATCCTCTCAAACAGCGCCATCGCGAAGGGCAACAATCGACCCTTTGGCAGCGCGATGGCGATACACTCAGCGTTCCGAGTTCCAGGTACCATGTTTCGCGTTTGAGGTTTCGGGTCCCAACTCGACACTCGGGACTCGAAACTCACAACTCTCCTCTATTCCGTGACGCGCTCAATGCCGGCGCCGAGACTCTGGAGCTTCCGCTCGATCGACTCGTATCCCCGGTCCAGATGGTAAACGCGCGAGACAGTCGTGGTCCCCTTGGCGGCCAGTCCGGCCAGAACCAGCGATGCGCTCGCACGGAGATCGGTCGCCATCACCGGCGCACCAGACAGCATCGGAACGCCGTGGACAAACGCGGTGGTGCCGATCACCTTGATATCCGCGCCCATCCTCAACAGCTCATTTACGTGCATGAATCGGTTTTCAAAGACCGTCTCAGTGATAACGCTGCTCCCTTGCGCAATAGACAGAAGCGCCATGAACTGCGCCTGCATATCGGTGGCAAATCCAGGATAGGGGTGAGTCCTGATATTAACCCCCTGTACCTGCCCATCGCCCCAGACCCGAATGCTGCTGTCCGTCTCTTCTACGAATACGCCTGTCTCTCGCAGCTTCTCTGTAATCGCCTCCAGGTGGCCCGGCAGGCACCGATTGATCGTAACATCGCCGCCGGTCATCGCGGCCGCAACCATAAAGGTCCCCGTCTCGACCCTATCCGGAATCACCTCGTGCTCGGCCCCATGCAGATGCTGAACGCCCTCAATACTGATCGTCGGAGTCCCGGCGCCCTCGATTCTCGCTCCCATACGGTTCAACAGGGCAGCCAGGTCGGCCACCTCGGGCTCGCACGCGGCGTTCTCCAGCACCGTCACTCCATCGGCCAGTGTGGCAGCCATCATCACGTTCTCGGTGCCGGTGACGGTCTGACCATCGAATGTGATCCTGGCGCCTCTCAAGCGCGGCGCCTTCGCTTCCACGTACCCCCCATCCAGGCTGATCGTTGCGCCCATCTTCTCGAGGGCTGCCAGATGCAGATTGATCGGCCGCGGCCCGATGGCGCACCCTCCGGGTAACGAGACCCGTGCTCGCCCGAAGCGGGCCGCCAGCGGGCCAAGCACCAGCACCGATGCCCGCATCGTCTTGACCAGATGGTAGGGTGCCTCGCACTGACCAATGCCATCAGCACGAAGGGATAGGGTGTCCCGATCACCTCTTTCGACACTCACGCCTAAATGGTCGAGTAAGCCAATGATCGTCTTCACATCGCCCAGTTGCGGAACGCGATGAAGCCGGATCGACTCTTCTGTGAGCAAAGAGGCCACCAGGGCCGGCAGGGCGGCGTTCTTCGCGCCACCAGCCTCCACCTTTCCTCTAAGGGGGACCCCGCCTCTGATAATCAGTCTATCCATGCGCTCTGCCTCGCCTCGGCGCACAGACAACCCGGCCACGACCGGCCACGTCCCGCCTCACCTCGGCCGGTCCGAAGCCTTCTGTCTTCCGGATCAGCTCCATCACGGCTGGCGCTTGACCGTCTCCGACCTCGAGGACCAGCCAACCGCCCTCGCGAAGATAGGCAGGCGCCTCTTCGATAATCTGCCGGTGGTAACGCAGACCGTCCGAGCCTCCATCTAGGGCCTCGACAGGCTCGTAGAGGGTGATCTCGGGAGATAGGGCGCCACACTCGTCGGAAGGGATGTACGGAGGATTTGACACGATCACGTCGCACCCTCCTCCAGCGTCAATCGTCCGAAGCGGCTCAAGCAGGTCACCCTGGACGCAACGAACCCTGCTCGTCAGTCCGATCGCCTCCGTGTTCCGTCTGGCAATCCGGCAGGCGCCCGGCGATCGGTCGATGGCATAGATGAGCGCGTGAGGCAGTTCGACCGCCAACGCCAGAGCAATAGCGCCGCAGCCGGTCCCGAGATCCACAATAACGAGTTTTGGGTTTTGGGTTTTGGGTCTTAAGTCTTGGGTCTCTGGACCTCGCAGCTCGAACGTTGAACGTTCAACGTTGAACGTTGAACTGATTTTGTCCAGGGCGGCCTCAACAAGCGTTTCGGTGTCCGGCCTCGGTATCAGGACATCCGGACCTACCGTAAAGGGAAGGGACCAGAACTCTTTGACCCCAAGGATATACCCAATCGGCTCTCTGGCCTCGCGCCGGGCCACCATCGATTCGAGCAGATCTGATCTGTCCGAGGGAAACGGCCGCTCCGGGTTCAGGGTAAACTGCCACCGCGGGATTCCCGACGCGGCCTCCATAAGACACGCCGCATCGAGGAGCGCGCTCTGCACCCCGCTTTCCGCCAGCCGCTCCGCCACCTGACGGTACGTAAGAGGTCCGGGATGTGTGGCATCTCGCGCTGCATACCCCAAACCCCCCTGTGCCCCCCTTTTGAAAAGGGGGGGTGGGGGGATTTCGCAACTCGCACCTTGCACTTCTCGTAGAAACGCGTACGCTATCTTCACACTAAGGCCTTTAATCGCGCGGCCTGATCGCTGGCCGCAAGCGCGCCAATCAGCTCCTCTAACTCCCCTTCCAGGATTCGCGGCAGGCTGTGGAGTGTGAGCCCAATACGGTGGTCGGTCACCCGACCCTGCGGAAAATTATAGGTGCGTATCCGTTCGCTCCGATCCCCCGTTCCGACCTGCAGACGGCGCGCCTGTGAAATCTCTGCCGCCTGCTGCGCCGTGGCGGCCTCAAGCAGACGGGCTCGCAGCACCTTCATCCCCTTGGCCCGATTCTTGTGCTGCGACTTTTCGTCCTGACAGGACACCACCATCCCGGTCGGCAGGTGGGTGATTCGCACAGCCGAATCCGTGGTATTCACAGACTGCCCCCCTGGTCCCGTTGAGCGAAAGACATCGATCCGAAGATCTTTCGGATCGATCTGTATCTCCACATCCTCTGCCTCGGGGAGAACGGCGACGGTGACGGTAGAGGTGTGGATCCGACCACTTGATTCAGTGACGGGGACCCGTTGTACCCGGTGGACTCCGCTCTCAAATTTCAGGCGGCTGTAGGCCCCGCGTCCCTCGATACTGAGAATCGCCTCCTTCACCCCGCCGACCCCCGTCTGACTTGACGACAACATCTCGACCTTCCAGCCGTGCAGTTCGGCGTAACGGCTGTACATCCTGACCAGCTCCGCAGCGAACAGCGCGGCTTCGTCGCCGCCGGCCCCGGCCCGGACTTCCACAATGATGTTTTTCTCGTCGGCCGGATCGCGCGGGAGCAACAGCAGCGTGAGTTCCTCCTCAAGCTTCTCTCGCTTGATGCCCAGCTCCTCAAGCTCCGCCTCCGCCAACTCGCGCACGTCGTCATCGGATCCATCGTGCAGGAGCGTCTTCGCCTCCTCCACGCTCCGCAGGAGCTTACGATATCGCTGGTAGGCCTCCACCACAGGTTCCAGCTCCGCATACGCCTTGGCCAGCCGCTGGAAGCGGGTCTGATCGCTAATAACGGCCGAATCACTCATCTGCAGCAGGATCTCGGCAGATCGCTGCTCGATAGCGTCCAGGCGCTCACGCAACTGCAGCATCGACGTCACTCTCACACACGAACAGCCTCCCGATCAGGGGGCTACCCCCTCCGCTGACGCTGCCGCATGGACTTCCGCAGCGGCAGTCTCTTGACCCGCTTGAGCCGCCTTCGGCTTCTTGGCATACTTTCGCCGGAACCGATCGACCCGCCCCTCGGTGTCAATCAGCTTCTGGCGACCGGTAAACAGCGGGTGGCACTTGGAGCAGATCTCCACCCGGAGAGCAGCCGCGGTGGACCGGGTGTGGATCACCTCGCCGCACGCGCACGTGATCGTCGTCAGTTGATAGTTAGGATGAATGGCTGGCTTCATAATCGTCCCTCCGTGAAAACAGTCAATTTTTCAGTAGGTTAAATGCCCTTTATTATACGTCTAAAAGTTCAGCGCGCTCAATAGAAAAGCGGCGTTCAGCTTTCAGCCGTCAGCTTTCTGCTTTTACTGACTGCTGATGGCTGAACGCTGATGGCTGAACTTCGGTAAAAAATACAGCCCGTCTAGGAGACGGGCTGATCGATTGCAACAATGAGAGGACAAATACCTACGAATTCATGGCCCTCATGAAATCCTCGTTCGATCTGGCTTGCCTCAACTTTTCGAGCAGCAGCTCCATCGCCTCCACGACACCCATCGTCTGGAGGACCTTGCGGAGAATCCACATCCGGTTGAGTTCCTCCTGCGTCAGCAGGAGTTCCTCCTTCCGCGTACCCGACCTGAAGATATCGATGGCGGGAAAGACCCGCTTGTCCACCAACCGTCGATCCAGGACAAGCTCGCAGTTGCCGGTCCCTTTGAACTCCTCAAAGATCACATCGTCCATCCGGCTGCCGGTATCGATCAAGGCGGTGGCCATGATGGTCAGGCTTCCGCCCTCTTCAATATTTCGCGCCGCCCCGAAGAACCGTTTGGGACGCTGCAAGGCGTTGCTGTCCACGCCCCCAGACAGCACCTTGCCGCTCGGCGGGACAATCGTGTTGTAGGCCCGCCCCAATCGCGTGATCGAATCCAGCAAGATCACGACATCCCGCTTGTGTTCTACCAACCGTTTAGCCTTCTCGATCACCATCTCGGCCACCTGGACGTGACGCGTAGGCGGCTCATCGAAGGTCGAGCTCACTACCTCTGCCTTGACAGAACGCTGAAAGTCCGTCACCTCCTCCGGCCGCTCGTCGATCAGCAAAACGATCAGGATCACCTCGGGGTGATTCTTGGTGATGCTGTTGGCGATCTTTTGCAGGAGAATGGTCTTCCCTGTCCTAGGCGGGGCAACGATCAGCCCGCGCTGCCCCTTGCCGATCGGCGTGAGGAGATCCATCACCCGCATGTTCAGCTCGTCCTGTGTGGTCTCCAGTCGGATCCGTTGGTTCGGGAAGAGGGGAGTCAGGTTATCGAAGAGGATCTTGTCCTTGATCAACTCCGGGTTTTCGAAGTTCACCGCCTCGACCTTGAGGAGGGCGAAGTAGCGTTCGCCTTCCTTGGGGGGTCTCACCTGACCCGATACGGTGTCGCCGGTCCTCAGATCAAAACGCCGGATCTGCGACGGCGAGACATAAATATCGTCCGGCCCCGGCAGATAGTTGTAGTCCGGCGCTCGAAGGAAGCCAAACCCATCGGGTAGAACCTCGAGTACACCCTCCGCGAAGATCAGCCCGCTCTTCTCGGTCTGCGCCTCAAGGATCTTAAAGATGAGCTCTTGCTTGCGGAGACCGCTGGCACCCACCACGTTCAGGCTCCTGGCAATGGAACTCAACTCAGAGATGGTCTTCTCTTTCAACTCCACAATATTCATCGAACCACCCCTGGGAAGCGCGGCAGCCATCTCCTTCACTTCTGACGAACTGGACCGCCTGGTCGATTCAGACACCGATGGGGCCATCTACGCAAACTCCTCTTCCTTAAGTGAAACTGTTGACGATAAATCCACTTCTCGACCTTCACCCAATACTTGACCGTCCCTGTGACCAGTTTGCAGCGTAACGCGCATCGATATTAGAATTGGAAGCCGGTCATCAGGAATAAGGCCCCTGCCGGATGCATGGGGAAATAACGGTCTGAATCGGAAAGCCAGATGAGTTGAATCTTAGGCAGCATCGGTCTCGCGCCGATTGTTGTTACTCAGCACCGACCGACAACCAACACTCTGGAGAAGTCATACCCTCAGCGAGATTATCAACTTAAACCTAGTAGAGCCTGCGTGCTTTGTCAAGCCTTTTTTCGAGGTCGCCCGCAGACCCGACTCGGCGCGGCTGCACGAAACTCGGTCGGCCACACTCAGCGCAGACGGTCGAAACCACAGGTATGCGCTCAGGGTATCACCATGGTGCAGAGCTGTTCCCACACTGCCCGCACCTGGTGTGCCGTCTCCTGAGGCGGCCCGTCGTTCTCGATGATAAAGCGGGCGTATTGACGCTTCTGCTGCTGCGGCATCTGCGATCTGATACGCAACATCGCGTCATCCCGACTGAGGCCCCTGGACCGCATCAGACGCGCAAGCCGAACCGCTTCGCCCGCCTCAACAAGGATCACTGCGTCGCAGCGAGTATGCCAGCCGCTCTCAATAAGCAGCGCGGCATCAACAAGACACACGGCCGCCCCTAAGACCTCTGCCTGCCGGATACGCCGTTCGCATTCCTCGATAATGGTCGGATGAAGCAGTGCCTCTAATCGCCTGCGAGTCTCAGGATCGGCAAATACCATGGCGCCCAATCGCCTGCGGTCTATCCGACCATCCGCTCCGACGAACTCGCGACCGAAGGTCGACGCAACCACCTCGAACAGAGGTCGGCCAGGCTCCACTAACTCATGCGCCACTTGATCCGCGTCGATGACGATTGCGCCTAAGCTGTGAAACAGTGCCGCAACCGTGCTCTTGCCGGAGCCGATCCCCCCTGTCAGACCCACAACGACCATTCGTCGGATGTCCTCCCCGCTAGGCATGGGCCTCAGCCCAGCTCACGCCGATCCCAAGGTCGACCTTCAGGGGAACGGAGAGCGTCGCGGCCCGTTCCATCTCTTCGGTAGCGACCCGCTTGGCGACCTCCAACTCGGCCTCGGGCACCTCGAACAGCAACTCATCGTGAATCTGCAAAATCATCCTGGTCCCCAACTGCTCCGACCTCAGGCGTTTGAAGATAGCGATCATCGCAATCTTGATGAGGTCTGCGGCCGATCCCTGGATCGGCGTATTGACCGCCAACCGCTCCCCGAGCTGTCGAACTGTCTGCTCGGAGCTTCTCAGCTCCGGAATCGCGCGACGGCGCCCCCAGAGTGTGGTCACGAAGCCGCGCTCCGCAGTCTCGCGAATCGTTCGGTCGATAAACGCCTTGACCCCGTGATAGATCCGGAAATAGCGATCGATGTATTGGCCCGCCTCCTCCTGCGACATTGCGAGTTCCGAAGCCAGGCCGAAGGGACTCATCCCGTAGACAATGCCGAAGTTGATCACCTTGGCCCGCTGCCGCATCTCCGCCGTTACCTCCTCCGGCTGTACCCCGAAAATCTCGGCGGCAGTGCTGCGGTGCACATCGGCGCCTGCCGTAAAGGCGACGATCAACGCCTGGTCCCTGGAGAGGTCCGCCAGGATACGCAGCTCGATCTGTGAATAGTCGGCCGACAGGAGCCGATGGCCCTCTGAGGCAACGAACGCCTGGCGAATCCGCCGCCCGACCTCGGTGCGAACAGGGATATTCTGGAGGTTCGGCTCGCTGGAACTCAGGCGTCCGGTGGCCGTCACCGTCTGGTTGAACGATGTATGGATTCGGCCGCTCACGCGGTCCGCAAGCCGAAGCAGCACATCGACATAGGTCGATTTGAGTTTCGCGAGGCTCCGGTAATTCAGGACCTCGGCGGGCAGCTCGTGCGTCATGGCCAGCCGCTGCAGCACCTCCATATTGGTGGAGTAGCCGGTCTTGGTTCGCTTCAGCGGCTGGAGCTTCAATCGCTGGAACAGCACGTCCGCCAACTGCTTGGGCGAATTGATGTTGAAGCGATCGCCCGCGAGGGCGAAGATGCGCGACTCGAGCCGGCTGAGCTGGCCTTCCAGCTCCTTGCCCAGTTCCTCGATCTGATCGACATCCACCCTGAATCCGACCTCCTCCATCGAGGCCAACACCTCGATCAACGGCATCTCGATCGTTTCAAATAACGGCAGCAGCCCCGATTGCTCCAGCCGCGATCGCAACACCTCCTTGAGTAGCCACGCAAGGTGCGCCTCCTCAACTGCCCGTCTTAGAGTCTCCTCTCGCCTGTCCCTCCTCTCTTTGGCGCTGGACTCCGATGCAGAGGCCACACTCAACTGCTCCAGCGCGACAGTCGTCAGCGAGTGATCTGATCGGTTCGGGTTCAGGAGATAGGACGCTACCATGGTGTCGAAGGCCAGTCCTCTCAGGACGGCGCCATTCCTTCCGAGGGCGACCATGGTACGCTTCAGGTCGTGGCCGATCTTCGCGGGTGACTCGCTCGATAAGACAGGGCGCAGGCGCTCAAGATAGGCGCCGGTCGCCGGTCCGGAAGAAAAGCAGAGAGCCGTATCAGGCTCTTTACAGAAGGCCACGCCATAGAGCGCTCGATCGGTCTGCTCGTCGTCATCATGCGCGATGGCGATGGCCACACGCTCGGCGGCCAGGAGATCGTTGGCAGCCTCACCGATCTCTTCCTCGCAATCAACAACAATGATGCGGAGCGCGCTCTGGGACGTCACAGGGGTAAATGCCCGCTGGAGCCCCGTAAACCCCAGCTCTCGAAAGAGGGCCTGCAGGGCGGGATGATCGAGCGGCTGCAGCGTCAACTGTTCCAGGTCTACATCTACCTGGAGATCGGTCCTGAGTCGGGCCAACTCCCGGCTGAGGCGGGCCTGCTCGACCTGGCGCCCCAGAATCTCCCGGACCTTCGCAGACTTGACCTCATGCAGACGTGCAACCAACTCTTCAATGCTTCCGAACTGCTGGATCAGGCTCCTGGCGGTCTTCTCCCCAATGCCGCGCACACCAGGGATGTTGTCGATCGGGTCGCCCATCAGCCCCATCACCTCCACGACCTGACTTGGGGGCACGCCGAAGCGCGTCAGGACCTCCGGTTCGTCGTACACCGTCTCCTTCATCGAATCGTAGACCCGGATCCCTGGCCCGACCAGTTGGAGCATGTCCTTATCGCTCGTCGCAATGGTCACGTACAAATCCCGCGTCGCCGCCTGTCGTGCCAGCGAGCCGATCAGATCGTCCGCCTCCTGTCCCTGTTGCATCAGGAGCGGAATTCTCATCGCGTCCACCACTCGATAGATGTACGGAAGCTGACGGCTCAGTTCGTCCGGCATCTGACCGCGATTGGCCTTGTAGTCAGCGTATCGCTGATGTCGTTCGGTTGGCCCCGCGGAATCAAAGACGACGACGACGCCATCCGGGCGCTCGTCCCGGATGATCTTCAACAGCATGTTGGTGAAACCATATACCGCTCCGGTCGGAACCCCCTCGTTGTTGCTGAGGGGTGGAAGCGCGTGGTAGGCCCGAAACAGGTAGGAACTACCGTCGATCAGAAAGAGTGATCTGCCCGCCATCGGTCAGTGTCCTCGGGGAATAGCGATCAACGGTCAGTGCTAAAAGCAGGTGTTGAGGCTGAAGGCTGAAGAATCCTCAAAACCTTCAGTCTATCCACCTTCAGCCTCTTCCGCATGCAGCAGGGCAGATCAGCCGAACAGGCTCTTGACCTTATCAAAGAAGCTCTCGACCAGCGGACTCCCATTACCATCTTCCAGGGCAGCATACGTTTCGAGCAGTTCGCGCTGCTTCGCAGTCAGCCGCTTGGGCACCTCGACGACGACCTTGACTACGAGGTCTCCCTGGTCATGGCCGCGCAAGTGCGGCACACCCTTGCCGCGAATGCGAAACTCAGTACCCGGCTGGGTCCCCGATGGGATCTTGATCGTTGTCATCCCGAAAAAGGTCGGGATCTCCAACTCGGTCCCCAAGGCTGCCTGAACAAACGTCACGGGAACCTCGCAGTACAGATCGTCGCCGTGCCGTGCGAAAAGCGAGTGCTCTTTTACGGTAATGACGACATACAGATCGCCCCGATCCCCCCAATGGGGACCGGCCTCGCCCTCCCCCGTCAACTTCAAGCGTATCCCTGTTTCCACACCGGCAGGAATCTTCACCGTCAGGGATCGCTCGGACCTGGACCGCCCGGTACCTCGACAGTCGCGGCATCGATGTTCGATGACACGTCCCTCGCCGCGGCAAGCCGAACAGGTCTGGCTGATCGTCAGAAAGCCTTGAGAGTACCGGACTTGGCCGCTTCCGCGGCAAGAACGACAGGCGATCGGGGATGTCCCAGGCTTGGCGCCGCTCCCCTTGCAAGCGCCGCATGGCTCCAGCCTGGGGATAGTAATCTCTTTCTCTACCCCGTGGATCGCCTCCTCAAGGCTGATCTCAAGGTTGTAGCGTAAATCTGCGCCCCGAGAGGCGGCTCGTCGAGCCGATCCTCCAAAAAATCCCTCAAACAGATCCTCGAAGACCGATCCGAACCCGGCCTCGCCGACCCCCCCGAAGCCGGACCGTTCCCCGGTAACTCCGAACCGATCATAGGCCGCCCGTTTTTCGGCATTGTTGAGAATCTCATAGGCCTCGGTCGCTTCCTTAAACTGCTCTTCCGACGTCTTGTCGCCTGCGTTCTTATCCGGATGATACTTGTGGGCCAGCCGGCGGTAGGCCCGTTTGATCTCGTCGGGACCAGCGTCCCGATCTACCCCAAGCACTTCGTAGTAGTCGCGCTTGCTCATGGCGCGGATGTTTCGGGTCTCGGGTTTCGGGTTTCACATTGATCTTCTTCTGTACCTTGAACCTTGAACTCAGAACTCAGAACCTTGGCTTGCGACACCTTGACCATGGCCGGCCGCAGCAAACGTCCCTCCAGGAGGTATCCTTTTCGGACCTCCTCAACCGCAATATTGTCCCGGCCATCGGTCGACTCTACCTGAGCCACCGCCTGATGGAAGTTCGGATCAAACTCATGCCCTAACGCCTCGATAGGCTTGACCCCCGCCTTTTCCAGAGTAGTCTGAAACAGCCGCAGAATGATATCGACGCCCTCCGCAACACCACGGGCCTCTCCTCCGCAGCGGGCCGTGGCGACTGCATGCTCCAGACTGTCTACGACGGGCAGCAACTCCAGGACCAGGCCCTCGTTGGCAAACCTCACAAACTCGCTCCGATCGCGGGCTGCACGCTTCTTGTAATTCTCAAACTCCGCGTGGAGGCGAAGCAGGCGGTCGTTGAGCGAGTCCCTCTCGGCAGTCCGCTCCTTCAGATCGGCCTGCAGCGTATTGATTATCGACTCCAACTCGGCCGTAGGACCGACAGGGCTCTCTTGGACGTCGTCGCGTGTCGACGCTTTGGCTTCTTCACTTTCCTGATTCATTATTCGATCGGCTCCCATGTGTTCATCGACTGACCGGGCAGATCAGTTCGTCACGTTCTACACATCCGCCTCTGACAGGAGTTTGCTGACAAGCCGGGCCGTGCAATCGACAAGGGCTACCATGCGATCATAGGCGATCCGTTTCGGTCCTACAATCCCGAGCACGCCGACGACATGATCCCCGCTCTTATACGGCGACGCAATCAGACTCAGCTCCCGCATCTCTCTGATCTCGCTCTCACGACCGATGATCACCCGTAACCCCTCGTGAGTCAGGCATTGATCGAGCATCTTCACCAGCCTTGACTTTTCCTCGAAGGCCGCGAAGATATGCTTCATCGTGTTGATGTCGGCGAACTCCGGCCGATGCGCGATGTTGGCCGCTCCCCCGATATAGACGTGCTCTTCCTCGCCCTCAAGCGTCTTATTGCTGAGCTCCAGCGCGCGCTGCATCAGACGGTTGAACTCGTCGCGCTCCTCAGCCATTCGCGCAATGATCCGATTTCTGACCTCGTGAAGTGTCACCCCGCCCAATACACTGTTCAGGTAGTTGGAGATCCGATCCAGCTCCGGCTGCTCGATCACCTCATCGATGGCAATCACCTTCTGCTGGACGAGCCCGGAATCGGCCATGAGGACCACCAGTATCCGCTCACGGTTAAGGTGGACAAAGTTTATGCGCCGCCACGTATTCTGTGCAAACTTCGGCGCAAGCACCACGGATGCATATCGCGACAGATCAGAAAGGATTCGGCTGACCCCCTGCACCAACTCCTCGGCCTGGCCCAGGCTGGGGCGGATCCCTTGCTCGATCCGACTTTCCTCTACCCGTGATAATCTGGGCCGCTGCATGAGACTGTCTACATAGAAACGGTACCCGGAATCGGTCGGAATTCTGCCGGCTGACGCATGCGGCTGAGAGAGATAGCCCACCTCCTCCAGGTCGGCCATCACATTGCGGATGGTGGCCGGACTGAGGTGGCCCAAGTGTCGTCTGGCAATACTTCTAGACCCCACAGGCTCCCCGGAGGTGATATAGTCATGGATAATCACCTTCAGGATCTGACGCTCTCGTGGAGTCAGTTCATGTGTCCGCATCAATCCCCTAACCCCTTCTCTCGCGGTCCTCTCAACTCTTGGCACTCAGTCGATGAGAGTGCCAAGTTACAAAAAATCCTAAGAAAAACGGCCACCATTGTCAAGCGGATTTGCCGCCGTCCGCGCGGGATAGAACGCTCCGGTATCAGAGAAGCTGGACAATCAGTTCATTGGCCACGAGAAGCCCATGCTCGGTGATCTGCACCCTCCCCTCCTGCAGACGGAGGAAGCCATCATCCAGCAGACGGGTCACCCGATCCGACACAGCAAGATCTTCGATGCCAAGTAGATCCTTGAATGTCTGCACATTGAGTCCGCCTCGAAGCCGAAGCCCCAACATCAGACGCTCGGATCGCAGCATCTCAGCGGAAAGATCTTCTCTGCTGGCGATGGCCGTCCCACGCTCGGCAATAGCGGATACGTAGCGTGCCGGCAGTAGCTCATTACAAAACCGGCGTCCCGCAAGAAATGAGTGAGCTCCCGCTCCAATACCAAGGTATTCCTGGTGTTGCCAGTAGACCAGATTGTGTCGACATTGGAAACCTTGGCGCGCAAAGTTTGAGATTTCGTAATGCTCCAAGCCCGCGTCACGCAACCGGTCTATAGCCATCCGGTACATCGCTGCCTCTGTCTCTTCGTCGGGAAGCCCAATCTCACCTTGACGATGCTCCTTATAGAGAGGCGTTCCCTCTTCGAGGATCAGCCCATAGGCAGAGATGTGTTCAGGTCCTGCATCAATGGCCCAGTCAAGGGTCTTCGACCAATCGTCCGTACTCTGACCGGGCAGGCCAAACATCAGATCCAGATTGATGTTGCTGAAGCCGGCCTCACGGGCCATCCAGAAGGCCCGCTGGGCCTCGTGGACAGTATGAGCGCGGCCGATCCGTTGGAGGAGTCGGTCCTGAACAGCTTGAACCCCCAGACTCAGACGGGTCACCCCGCCCTCCCGCAGCGCAAGAAGCTTCGGAATATCTACCGTCCCAGGGTTGGCTTCGAGGGTGACCTCTGCGCCGGTCTCAAATGTGAAGACCGACCGACACTGATCGAGAACACCAATGAGTTGCGACGCGTTCAGTATTGAGGGCGTCCCGCCGCCAAAGAAGACAGAACAGACACGCCGGTGTCGGATCGCTTCTGGGGTGACGCAGCACGCAATCTCTTGCCCCAGCGCCTCCAGATACTGCCCCACTTGAACAGAATCGATGCGATAGCTGTTAAAGTCGCAGTAGTGACACCGTGACAGACAATAGGGGATATGGATGTATAGACCAAAGGGTTCAAGGTTCAAGGTTCTAGGTTCTAAGTTGGGCTTCATCGTTCCGAGTTCCAGGTTCCGTGCTCCGGATTCTGAACGTGGAACGTTGAACCTGGAACTTTGCACCGTATTCATCGCACTAACATTCCAATTCGCTCCCAGCGGGGTCTGAAGCGCTCGCTGTCCCACGACCAGTAGATGATGAAGGCTTTCCCCCTGATCTTTTTCATATCAAGAAAACCCCAGAACCTGCTGTCCATACTATAATCCCGGTTGTCGCCCATCATGAAGAGTTGACCCGGCGCAGCGATGACCGGGCCGAAATCGTCCCGGGACGAACCCGGGTTCTCGAGCGTGACAGGATCCAGGTGAATTGCGTACGGCTCCGTCAGAGGCGTGTCGTTGATGTAGACCTGTTTCGCCCGAACCTCCACCTTCTCCCCCGGAAGGCCGACTATCCGCTTAATAAAGTCTCGTCCCTCATCCTGGGGGTACTTGAAGACGATAATATCGCCTTGTTGGGGGTTCGTAAACCAATACACAAATTTGTTCACCAGAATGTGATCGCCGACCTGCAGCGTCTGAAGCATCGACCCGGAGGGGATTTTAAAGGCCTGAACCACAAAGGTTCTGACCACCAGCGCCAGGAGAATCGCAATAACGATAGCCTCGGCATACTGGCGGAGAACCGACTTGTCAGGCTTTGAGCCGGGTCGCGAGGCCCGCTCCTGACTCTCCTTCATCGTCTCATTCATCATCGGTCGCGTCATGAGGTGCTGACCTTCAGCACCGCCATGAAGGCCTCCTGTGGGATCTCGACCCTGCCCACCTGCTTCATCCTGCGCTTTCCCTCCTTCTGGCGCTCAAGCAACTTTCGCTTGCGGGTGATGTCCCCGCCATAGCATTTGGCCGTTACGTTTTTGCGTAAGGGGCGCACGCTGTCCCTTGCAATGACCTTGCCGCCAAGCGCGGCCTGAATCACCACCTCAAAAAGCTGCCTGGGAATCAACTCCTTCATGCGCTCCACCAGCATCCGGCCCCTGAGATAGGCCTGCTCCTTCGGCACAATACAGGAGAGCGCATCGACCGGCTCACTATTAACCAGGATATCCAGCTTGACCAGGTGACTCTCCCGATAATCGATGAATTCATAGTCCAGGGAGGCGTAGCCTCGGGTAGCCGACTTCAGCCGGTCGTAGAAATCCATGACGATCTCATTGAGCGGAAGTTCATAGGTGATGACGACCCGACCGCCCTCCATGTACTCAACCCCGCGTTGAATCCCGCGCTTCTCCTGGCAGAGCGCGAAGATCGGACCAACGTACTCGCCCGGCGCCATAATGGAGGCCTTGATGTATGGCTCCTCAATCCATTCGATGGACTGCGGGGAAGGCAGGTCGCTGGGGTTGTCCACCTCAACGACGGTCCCGTCACTCTTGACCACTCGGTAGACCACGGTCGGCGCGGTGGTAATCAGCGTCAGGCTGAACTCGCGCTCCAGTCGCTCCTGAATGATCTCCATGTGAAGCAGGCCGAGGAAGCCGCACCGGAAGCCGAATCCCAGGGCCACCGACGTCTCCGGCGCAAAGCTAAATGAAAAATCGTTGAGGCGGAGCTTCTCCAGCGCCTCCTTTAACTCCAGGTACTGTTCGGTCTCGGTGGGATACAGACCGGCAAACACCATGGGCCGGACCTCTTTAAATCCCGGCAGCGGCTCGGTCGTCGGCCTGTCTTCGGCAGTCATAGTATCCCCAACCCTGGTGTGACGGACGTCCTTGATTCCCGCAATGATGTACCCGACCTCTCCGGCCGACAGGATATCTATGGGGCGCATCTGGGGCGTGAAAACGCCGATTTGTAATACGTCGAACGCCGCGCCGGTGGACATCAGAAGTATCCGCATCCCCGCCCGCACCTGTCCTTCATACAGCCGGACATACACGATCACGCCCTGGTATGGGTCGAATGACGAGTCGAAGATCAGCGCTTTCAGAGGCGCGTCCCTGGAGCCTGTTGGAGGCGGAATCCGCTTGATGACCGCCTCGATGACCTCTTCAGTTCCGATCCCCTGCTTTGCGCTGCACAGGATCGCCTCAGAGGCATCGATGGCCAGGGTCTCTTCTATCTGCGCCTTCACCCGCGCAATATCGGCATTCGGCAGGTCGATCTTGTTGATGACGGGGACAATAACCAGGTCGTGTTCCATGGCGAGATGCACATTGGCGAGCGTCTGCGCCTCCACCCCCTGGACGGCGTCGACCACGAGCAACGCGCCCTCGCACGCAGAGAGGCTCCGCGAGACCTCGTAGCTGAAGTCCACATGGCCGGGGGTGTCGATCAGATTGAGAATATGATCTTGCGCGCCTGGCCGCTTATAGTGGAGGCGAACGGCCTTCGCCTTGATGGTAATGCCCCGTTCCCGTTCAAGATCCATGCGATCCAGAACCTGGGCCTCCATCTCACGGGGCGCGAGCGCCCCGGTCGCCTCCAGGATCCGATCGGCGAGGGTCGACTTGCCATGATCGATATGCGCAATAATGGAAAAGTTCCGGATTTGCTGCAGTGTAATCGCCATGACGCTACAGGCGAGAAAGGAGTTCGGTTATCACCAGTCTCGATCTCCGACAAAATCGACCATCAGGACAAGCGAGCGCTTGGCGGCCGAATCCGGAAAGAAGCCGAGCGAGGTCTTGGCTTTCTTGAGGTAGGTGCGGACCAGCTCCATCGTGGCCGAAACGGCGCCGTATCGTTCTACGATCGCCTTCACCTCTGCCAGGTCGGACTCGCCGAGGGTCGTCTGCGCGGCCAGCTCTCTGATCCTGCCCTGATCGGCCTCTGAGCCTGCCCGCATCACGTGGAGCACGGGAAACGTCACCTTCCCCTCCTTGAAATCGTTACCCACGGGCTTACCCAGCCGGTCCTCCTCGGCGACAAAGTCCAGCGCGTCATCGACCAACTGGAACCCAATCCCCAGATTCAGGCCAAACTCGGTCAACGCCGCCACCTCTTCCGCCGGCCTCCCGGCGATGAGGGCGCCGGTCCGACATGCGACAGAGATCAGGGCGGCGGTCTTTGACGTAATGATGTTCAGATATTCGTGATACGCAAGGTCGAGATTTCCGGCCATCTGGGCTTCGCGCACCTGGCCCTCAATCATCCGGACCGTCGCATCGGCAAAGGCCCGCATGACTGCCAGGTCGCCGTCGATCACCAGCATCTGGAGTGATCTGGCATACAGGAAATCGCCGGCCAGCACAGAGATCTGAGACCCCCAGGTACTGTTCGCCGACGGCAGCCCGCGGCGCTTGTCGGCGCGATCGATGATATCATCATGGATCAGTGTGGCTGCATGCATATACTCGGCCACCACCGCCAAGTCGATGTTGCGCGCCCCGCCGCCATAACCGCAGAGCTTGGCCGACAGCAACAGCAATGCAGGCCGGACCCGTTTCCCGCCGCTCTTGAGGACATACCGGATGATCTCGGAGATCAACTCGACATCGCCGCTGATGTCTTGGAGCAGCCGCTCTTCGACCAGGGCGAGTTCAGGAGCCACAGGGGAGAGAATCGTCTCAGCAATCATGCGCGCGCCTCTACGTCAATCGGGTCTGTCTTTCGGACCATAACGGTTAGAGTATAGGACATACCCCCCTCGCCTGTCCAAGGGGAAAATGTCCGGGACCTCCCGCAGGCGGGTCTCTGCGGCTATCCTGGCAATGATGAAGAGCTGCCCATGATCGGTCATAAGACGCTGAAACTCTGCCTCCTCGCCTTTTCTAATGATCGCAACCGGTCGTTCCGAGTAAAACACAAGGCTGGGCGCGTTCAGATCATAGGTCGCCAAACGGCCGATGGGGCGAAGCTCTTGCCTGGCGATGAGGGCAAAGTCCCGAAGGGATTTCTGAAGACTCTCCTGGACGGCCGGGGCAATCCGATATACAGCCAGCACCAGGCTGAGGATCATTGTCCCCGCCATCGCAGCCGCCGCCGCATTCCCCTGCCCTCGCCGCCGGGCCGCGACCGCAAGGGTCAATCCAAGCAGAAAGAGGACGGCCAACACGTACGGTGCGAGTCCAAACTCAAATGGGGGGATGTCAGGCGCCTCTCGGAGGCGGATGCGATCGGCAAGAGAAGGGAGCCAGAGAAGGAACGCCGCAAGCGAACAGGTCATCCCGCCCACGAGCCAGTCACATGCCCTCGCCCATCCCCCCGCCTGCCGTCGTTCGTCGAGGCCGACATCTCCTGCGATCCCCGCCAGCAAGGCGAGCGCAGGGACGGCAGGAAAGATATACGAGGGGAGTTTCGTACGGGAGAATGAGAAAAAGAGTACGACCACGCCGCACCAGACCCACAGAAAGAGCAACAGCTCCTGCCGTTCGGACAGTTCGGCGCGGAGTCGACTCCGGATCGTCCAGAGTCGGCCAAAGGCATCGGGTAGCGTCCCGCTCCACGGGAAAAAGCCGAAAACGACTACCGGTAAGAAATACAAAATGCCCCCGACATGACCCGATATCACGCCCAGATAGCGGTTCAGATGGTGCTGCACAACAAATACTTGAACGAACGCCCAACCATTCTCACGCAGGACCAATACATACCATGGCAGCGCGATCACGGCAAACAGGCCAATACCGGGAAGCAGGCGGAGTCTTGAGAGGGTCGCCCGACCCTTTCTACGAATAGCCAGAAACAGGCCGACGACCAATCCGGGCAGCAGAAGGCCGATAGGGCCCTTCGTGAGAACGGCAAGCGCTATGGCGACATACCCGGCGAATGGGAGACGCTCGCGCGTCCTGTCTGTCGCCAGATAGACCTCGAAAAAACAGAAGAGCGCCCAGGTTGTGCAAAAGGCCAGCGCCATGTCGGTGACGGCTGCCCGCGCCAGGGCGACGGTCCCGACGTTCGCAGCAAAGGCCAGCGCAGCGACACAAGCAGCTCGTCGACTCAGCCGTTGCCGTCCGAACAGATAGATCGACAGTGTGAGGCCGGTCGCAAAGACGGCAGACCAGAATCGAGCCGCGTACTCGCCGATCCCGAATCCTTTGTAGGCCAACGCGATCAGCCAGTAAAACAAGATCGGTTTGTCGAAGCGGGGCTGGAAATTGAAATGGGGTGTGATCCAGTCGCCGGAGATCAGCATCTCCCTCGCCGTTTCGGCGTAGGCCGGCTCGTCGGCGTCAAAGAGCGGGAGCGAATCCAGGCGACAGAAAAAGAGGAGGAGGCTCACACCGAGAAGGAGGGTCACCACCGCAACTTCTCGGACCCATCGGGGGGAGCGGGTTGCAGCAGGTATCGCCTTCTCAGGTGTGCCCATGCACAGGGGAAAAGGCCGCAAACCGACAGACGATCCAACCCGCCAGGATCCCGACAGCAGCTCCGGCCACAACGTCAGATGGAAAGTGCTTGGCGAGATACACCCTTGAGAGGGCGACCAGGCCGGCCAGGCCGTAGAAGAGCAACATATACCTGGGATAGGCACGGGCAAGAACAAATGCCAGAGCGAAGGCGGTTACAGCATGGCCTGAGGGAAATGAAATAAAGCCGGCTCCCTTGCCAAGACATGGAAACTCGGAAAAGAATTGGCCCGACTTTTCAGTAAGCGGCCGGGCTCGGCAAAACAGGTGCTTAAAGAGCTGACCGGAAAGACTGCTCACAACCACCGCAAATAATCCGAGTCTGCCCGCGAGCGCTTCTCGAGGTCTTCCAGCCTTCAGGCCGATGACCAAGAGCATCCCGGCAATAGCGGCATCCGCCAGGCCGTATCCCATGGCAGTGATCGCCGTCGCGACTCGCAGCCCCCACTCGCTCTGTACCGAAAGGATAAATCCCTTCACTGAACCGTCAATGTACCATATCAGGAAAGGCAGTACGACCAGTGACGCGGTGATATAACCTAACACCTTCCTGTCGGACGACTGGGCGAGCGACCCGGAGGGCGTCTGGTAATTTTGCGACCTTAGCATGATCCCATCTGTCCCTTCACAGTAAATCGCGCTTCTTGGCCTCGAACTCTTCCTTCCCGATTTCACCCCTCGCATACCGCTTTTTGAGGATTTCGATGGCCGATTCCTCCGGACGCTGGATAGACTGAATTCTGGAACCGGCCTGCCAGAGCCAACGAACCGCCAGCACCAGCACCAGCAAGATAAGGAGCCAGAAGGCCGTCAGCATGACCATCCAGAGGATCCCCCATCCCCAGAACCAGGAGTCATGCGCCATCCCTTCCCACTGCATCGTCATTGTGGCGCGCTCGTTTCCACTCGCCGCTCCAACCCTCTCAGGCGGGCAATCTCTCCCAAGGCGACGAGGTGATCCCCAACCGCAATCTTTTCATCCATAGAGGGATCAAAGATCATACCCCCAGACGCCCGCTTGATTGCCACCACAATCACCCCTCGCTCCTGGCACAGCCCCGAGTCGCGCAGCGTGACTCCCTCACATGGAGATCCCAGGGGTACGACGATCTCCTCAAGCTGCAACTCGAGACTGTGATAGTGCGTGGCCAGCTCAATGATATCCACCACGGCGGGACGGAGGGCCGCCTGAGCCATGCGGTGCCCCCCCATCGCATAGGGCGAGATGACCTTGTCGGCTCCAGCATGGGCGAGTGTTCGTTCGCTCCGCTCCGTCTCAGCCCTGGCAACGACAAAGATAGAGGGATTCAGCTCCTTGGCTGTAAGGGTCACGAAGACATTGTCCGCATCGACAGGCAGGGTAGCAAAAAGGCCTTTGGCCTGCATCGCTCCGGCCGTCAGTAGAACCTTCTCATCGGTGGCATCCCCTCTGAGCAGAAGGTAGCCCGCTTCCTCCACCTTGCGAATCCGCTCTTCATCCTGCTCAATGACCACAAACGGGACTGGCTTTGAGGCCAATTCGCGGCAGATCACCTCTCCGATGCGACCGCACCCACATACTAGATAGTGGTCCGTCAGGGCGCCAATTCGCTTCTCCATTCGCTTCCTCCCGAAGAACTCCTGAAACTCCCCCTCCACCACTTTTGCGGTAATGGTGACCGCGGTATAAAACACGACCCCCAAGCCGCCAATCAGGAGCCCGATCGTAAAGATCATGCCGACCGAGCTTAAGGGTCTTACCTCGCGAAATCCGACCGTGGAGAGGGTGATGACCGTCATATAGAGGGCTTCGAGCCATGTATACTCCTCGAAGAAATGATACCCCAAGACCCCTGCGATCACCACCACCACTAGGAACAGCGCGGCGATCCGTAGCCTTGCCAAAGACGATACCCCTCCGTCGCACGATGATAGTTAGGGCTCGATTTTGGAACCCAATACGTCTAGGAACTTGCGCATCCATTCGGGATGGCCGGGCCAGGCGGCGGCCGTCACCAAGTTGCCATCCACATACGCGTTGGAAAAGGTGGCATTCACCTCTTCCCACGTGGCGCCGGCCCGGATCAGCTCAGGCCGCACAGCCGGATAGGAGGTGCAGCGTTTGCCCTCCACAACCCCGGCAGCCGTTAAGAGTTGCTGTCCATGGCAAATGGATGCAATTGGTTTATTCTCCTTTGCAAAGTGGCGGACGAGGTCAAGCACCTTCTCGTTCAGGCGAAGGTACTCCGGTGAGCGCCCCCCCGGGATCACCAGGGCGTCGTAATCTCTGGGTCTGATCCTGGCGAACGTCGCGTTGATGGCGAAGTTGTGGCCCCGCTTCTCGCTGTACGTCTGGTCTCCTTCGAAGTCGTGGACGGCTGTCCGGATTGTTTCGCCGGCCTTCTTGCCGGGGCAGACCGCATGGACCGTGTGCCCCACCATGGTGAGCATCTGAAAGGGGACCATCGCCTCGTAGTCCTCGACAAAATCCCCCACCAGCATCAGAATCTTTTTAGCCGCCATCCTCTTCCTCCTTGTATACGCGAGGGTATACGTCTTAGACGGTTTGTCATTCCGGGCTTGACCCCGGATCGGGTCCGGGGCAGGCTCCGGAATCCAGCGCCCTTCTGGATTCCCGCTTTCGCGGGAATACCGCATGCGCCGGTGGCGCGCCCATGGGGATGAAAGTCGATACCCCGCACCCCCTCACCTGTATCCTCTCCCCCAGGTGAGGGGAGAGGAGATCTTTGTTGATCCTCCTCGCCCCTTGCGGGAGAGGGTTGGGGTGAGGGGACGTTCTAACCAATGACGTCCATTGTTGCCACGTATGACTATGCATAGCAGGGCCAGAATCCGTCTCAGGGCGAGGCTACCAAAAGGCTGGTGCCGGCGCAAGCGGATTTCAGACGCAATGCAGGCGGGCTCGAACAATGCGACCCGCCAACGACTCAGCATGAAGGACAACCAGATTGACGAACCCATGCATATTCTGCTACGTTACAGGCCATACATCTTCCGTCCTCAGTCATGCGATCATAATGGCGTTCTTTGCGGAGGCTACTAATAGCGATGAAGCGATTTTTACAGCTAGTAGGAGAGATGAGTCACTACCGATTGCCACAGGCCAAGCTTGCGCTGCAGGAGTTGGCGGCAGACGACGAGCTCGTGATCGTCGTGCCTGAGCAATCGCTCATAGCGGAGATACAGCAGTGGGCCACCAGCCAGGGCTTTACTGTCGCCGCCCCAAAGAAGATGCTGGATGGCTTGGCCCGGTGGCAACTGTCGGTCAAAAAAGCCGTACCTGCGCCTGTCGTGGAAGAAAAGCCGGCTGCTGCCGCACCGGCCCCCGCCGCTGCGCCGGTTCCAGCAGCAGCGCCGACGTCTCCCGCGGCACCAGCCGCTCCAGCGGCATCAGCAGCCTCCAGCACACCGACCCCTGCTGCGGCACCAGCCGCCGCCGACGCCAGCACTCACTAATAGTGATCGCTGGCGACAGGCAGCCCGGCCTCGCTGAGCAACACTAGGGGCCCCAGGCTCGGCAGGAGACAGACTGCAGTGGGGAATCGGATCAACCTATGGTCTCTTGCTGGTCGATTTCGAGCGACTGCCGGACGGGACACGGCGTCTTACAACGGCGCCCTGCGTTGTTTTTGTACCGCTTGGACGCTTCTCCGGAATGAGCCGAATGAGCGAACGCAACGTGGCGTTTACAGATTCAGAGTCAGAAAAGTATTCCCGTACATCCGGCTCCAAGATGACCGCGCCTTCTTTGGGCCTTACCTCTTTGACGACCGCCGTGCCGTCTGCCTTGCGAATCGTCACCGTATAACCAGCCTGCATCGCTCGATAGTGCTTACCGCGCACTCCCCCGCTGAAGTCATACTCGGCACGCATCCCGTCACCATCTTTTCGGTCTGCTTTAGTTGATACCTTCTTCATATCGTCTCCGTTCAAGTCTAGTGGCCTTGCGGCAACTGATAATCCGTATGCCTCTATTTCGTTCCGTATAACTTACCACTAGGATACGACCCCCTTCAGAAGAACCGATATCAATATAGCGCTGCTCATCCGTTGAATGGTCGAGGTCATTAATCGTGATAGAGAATGGGTCGCTCAGAACCGTGCTACCTTCCTCGAAACTGACTTCGTGCTTGCGGTAGTTCTCTTTCGCCTTCTCTTCATCCCACTCAAAGCTCAGCTTCAAGGCGACTCCCTTTGAGCCTTAGTGTATCATGATTGTGAAGAATGCGGAGAAGGTGACCGAGCCGACAGCGGTGCAGCAACGGCATACCAACCAGTCGTCGCCGCTCCAGGCTTCATGCACAAGGGATTGAAACGACCTTAGACGCTCTACGTCTCACATCACTCCAGACGCGCGCTGTGCTCTTCCAACAGCGCCTTGAGGATCGAGCGGTGACAGCGGGTCTCGTCTGCGCAATAGCACCCTACGGAAAATGCCGCGTGCTGCGAAAAGGCCGCCAGGAGGCTGAGGAGCCGTCCGGCAGCAGGATGCTTCATCTCGGCCCGGTACCGCTTGACAAACGTCTGCCACTGCCGCTCATCTGGAGTGCTGAGTGCGATCTTGACAAGCTCCTCCGACGGCGCCAGCTCAGGCAGCCACACGTCGTAAAAGTCCCGTGAAGCGTATTCGCTCTTAGGCACTCCCCGTGGCGGACGCCGCACCGTGCCCAGGCGCAGACCCTCGCCCGGAGTCCGAGGATCGCCCAGTCGAACGACCCGAATCGCCATGACTCTGATCCTCCCGTTTCGCCCGCTCCTAACTCATTTCCCCAAACCATCCGCGCCGCTCCATCCATTTTGCCAATTCCAGCACGGGCGACACCGTAAAAGCCAACACGACGACGATAGCCCAATCCACGAGTGGCAGACTGAACGTGGCAAACGGTTCATGCAGGACAGGGGCATAGACAATGATAGCCAACAGCACTAGTCCCTGTATGATCGCCACATTTAACCACCTGTTGGCAAAGGGCTGATTCAGCACTGAAAGTCGGTCGGAGCGGAAGTTGTAGGCCTTAAAGAACTGAATCAGCACCAGTGAAACGAACGTCATCGTCATGGCTTCTGCGATGCTCCGTCCAGAGTTCAGCGCCCATACAAAAAGGCCCAAGTTGACGGCCGCTGACCACAATCCGCCCGCCACCATCAAGGTAACGACAGGCCGGGTAAAGATACCGGTGCGCGGATTTCGTGGTCGGCGGCGCATGAGATCAGGTTCGGGTGGGTCCACGGCTAACGCCAACGCGGGCAAACCATCGGTGGCGAGATTGACGTACAGGATTTGTACGGCAGTCAACGGCAGGGGCAGACCCAGCAGTGTGGCTCCGGCCATCAGAACGATTTCACCAATATTGGACGAGAGCAGGTACATCAGATATTTTTTGATATTACCAAAGATGCCCCGACCCTCTTCCACTGCCGCAACAATGGACGCAAAGTTGTCATCGGTGAGCGTCATGGCGGCGGCCTCTTTGGACACGTCCGTACCGGTGATGCCCATCGCGATGCCGATGTCAGCCTTTTTGAGCGCAGGCGCGTCATTGACCCCGTCGCCCGTCATCGCGACGATGTGACCTTCCTTTTGCAGGGCCGTCACCACACGCAATTTATGCGCCGGAGACACGCGGGCGTAGACTTCGATGCGCTCAACCTCACGCTCAAACTCGGCCTCGCTCATCGCCTCCAGTTCTTCGCCGGTCACGACGCGACCCGTCTTGAGCAATCCCAATTCGCGGGCGACGGCTTCCGCGGTCAGCGGGTGGTCACCGGTAATCATGACCGGCTTGATCCCGGCTTGCTCGCACGTTTCAATCGCAGCCTTCGCCTCAGGACGCGGCGGGTCGATCATCCCCACCAATCCGAGAAATGTCATGTCGTGTTCGGCGTTGTCCAATGTTGCACCCGGTTTGGAAGCTACCGCCAGAACGCGCAATGCCTCAGTTGCCATCCGGCGGGCTGTTTCCACAATCATCGCCCGACTCCCGGCGTCAAGGGCCGTTGCTCCATCTGCCGTCATTTGATGACTACACGAATCGAGGATAATTTCCGGCGCGCCTTTGGCATAGGCCACGACAGCTTCCGGCTCGCTATGCAGAGTGGTCATGCGTTTGGTTTCGGAGGTGAAGGGGATTTCGCTCACGCGAGGAAATTGCGAGTCAAGGTCGGTCTTGTGCAACCCGGCCTTGGCGGCAACGACGACCAATGCGCCCTCTGTCGGATCGCCCTTGACGTCCCAGCGGCCATCGGCCTCGCTGTGAACGACATGCGCGTCGGAGGCAAGCGCGGCGGCGCGCAAGAGCAGTGTCAGCGGGCTGGAAAGTTCGATGGTGAGCCCGTTGCATGAGAACCGGCCGTGCGGCTTATAGCCTGCCCCGGAGACGTTCAGCATTTGTCCGGCCACAAAGATTGTGCGGACCGTCATCTCATCTTTCGTCAGCGTGCCGGTCTTGTCGGAACAGATGACCGACGTGCTGCCGAGTGTTTCGACTGCCGGGAGACGGCGCATCAACGCATGGCGCTTGACCATCCTCTGCACACCGATAGCGAGCGAGATCGTGACCACTGCAGGAAGTGCCTCCGGGACAACGGCAACCGCCAGCGCAATCCCAAAAATCAACATCTCAATGAAGGGTTGCCCACGATACAGGCCGAGGGCAACGATGGCCGCCACTACCACGAAGGCGGCCCACGCCAGCACGTGACCGACCTTATCCAAATTTTCCTGCAACGGCGTCCTGCCGGTTTCAACCGTCTGGAGCATTTGGGCAATCTTGCCGAACTCAGTACGCATGCCCGTTGCCACGACGACCGCGCGCCCCCGGCCATAGGTTGCGGCGGTACCGGCGTAGGCCATATTCTTGCGATCGCCTAAGGCCAATTCATCGTTCGTGAGGGGCGCGGCGTATTTTTCTATCGGAACCGACTCGCCCGTCAGCGCGGCCTCTTCGATTTGCAAATTAACGGCTTCAATCAGTCTGACATCGGCCGGGATCTTGTTTCCTGCTCGCAACAGGACGACATCGCCCGGCACGAGGGCGCGCGCGGGGATTTCAACCTCCTCCCGATCGCGGAGGGCGGTGGCTGTCGGCGCGGCCATTTGCCGCAATGCCTCGGTCGCGCGTTCGGCCCGGTATTCCTGCACGAAACCCAAGAGGCAGGCAAACAGCACAATGACGGCAATGGCGATGGCTTCAATCCCGTGTCCAAGGAAAGCCGAGAGCGCCGTCGCCACGAGCAGAATGACAATCAACACGTTCTTGAACTGCTCAAAGAGAATCGTCCACGGCGAGATACTGTGGGTTGCTTGCAGTTCATTCGGCCCTTGTTCTGCCAACCGTTGGGCCGCCTCGGCCCCTGTCAGACCGGTGGGCGTAGATTGCAGGTGAGCCAGGACAGTTTCGCTGGATAGGGTATGCCAGAGGGCGGGGTCGAATCCCCGTCGGGTTTCAGGAGGACCCATCGTTCGGCAGACGCTCGCCTCGCAGGTAGGCCACCCAGTACACGCCGGCGACCAGCAGGGTGCCACCGACGACGTTGCCGGCGGTCACGGCGACGATATTTCTCGTGACCCCGACGACCGACACCCCGCCTTCCCCATCCAGCGCGAGCCCGAAGGGTAGGAAGAACCAGTTGGCGATCGAGTGCTCGAAGCCCATGGCCACGAATGCAGTAATGGGAAAGAGAATGGCCAGAATCTTATCCGTCACGCTGCGTCCGCCCATTGCGAGCCACACCGCCAGACAGACCAGCGCGTTGCACAGAATGGCGCGCGCAAAGGCCTCGGTGACTGAAAGATCGGCCTTCGCGCGAGCGATAGCGACGACCGTCTCGCCGACAGCGCCCCCGCCCAGACCGGCCACATTAGCCCACACGACGAGCAGTACGGTAGCCAGGCTGCCGCCCACATTGCCCAGGTAGGCCAGGAACCAGTTGCGCATCACTTCCCGGGTACCTATCAGCCTGCTGGCCCAGGCCATGGCGAGCAGGTTGTTTCCGGTAAAGAGTTCGGCGCCCGCGACAACAACGAGGATTAGGCCAAGGCTGAAGCTCAAGCCGCCGAACAACCGCGTCAGACCGAAGCCAAGGGCGGATTTGGTCACGACGACAATGAAAAAGAGCGCCCCCAGCGAGATGAAGGCGCCGGCCAGCACGGCCAGCGCGAGCAGCGTGACCGGGTCGGTGCGCGCCTTCGCCACACCGAGGCCCTCGACCTTCCGCGCAATCTCGCGCGGCGGATAGGCATCACTAAACTGCAGCTCTTTGTCCATCTTCCTGGCACCCGCTAACGGAGAGCCGCCGCCTTCCGGCGTCAGTCTCCATCGTTTGGTGGGGTATGGTCCCTATCGGATACGCTCGCATTGTTACGGGCTGCTGCCGCGGTTCAGCCACTTGCTAAATAACGCGGGCGGAACCGGCCGATACGGAAACTTCACGCTCCAGCCTGGAACCCAGTCGCCGGTCCAGGAACTCGACCTCCCGCGGCAGCGTTGTGAACTCAGGGAGCGTATAGATGCGCTGCGGCCACAGCTCTTTTGGCAGGTATTCGGGAGGCATCTGGCCCATCTCTCCTCCTGATCTATTCAGAGACGCTATTATGCCCTCATGCAGGGCGAAGCAGGCGGATGAGACATACCAATGGCCAGAGAAACAAACTTTGTTTTACTGGTCGGCTGAAGCTGTTGCCGTCTCGTAGCCAAGTCGTTCGGAGAGCTTGATCGCCGCCGCTTTCACAAGTGGCGCGAGTTCGTGTTCGATCCGCTCAAGGGAGAATCGGGTGATGGGACCGGACAGCCCGATGCTGGCCACCACCTTTCGAGAGTAGTCTCTCACTGGGGCGGCAATACACCGCACACCGAGCTCGTACTCTTCATTGTCAACGGCGAATCCGGCCCTGGCAACCTCACGAAGATGGTCCCGGAATGCCTGGGGATCAGTAACCGTATGATCGGTCAACGCGCGCATCGGCTGCTGTTGAAGGATGCTGTCCAACCGATCGGCGGACTCATAGGCCAGTTGCGCCTTTCCCGCGGCGGTGCAATGCACCGGAAGACGCCGTCCGGGAAACGATGCAACCCGAACCATCAGGCTGGAGTCCTCAACCAGGACATAGATGACCTCTGATCCATCCAGTACGGCTAGATAGGCGGTTTCATTGCACTGGTTGACCAACTCCTCGATGATCGGCCTGGCCTGACGCCGAAAGCCGAGATGATGGAGGAAGACGTTGGCCACCTCGAACGGCTTCATCCCAAGGCGATAGTTGGCGGTCTTTTTGTCCTGCTCGATATAGCCCCGAACCTCGAGGGTGGCCAGCAGTCGAAAGATATTGTTTTTGGGCACGTGAAGCTTCTCGGCAAGTTCTGTCACGCCCAACTCACCGGTCTGATAATCGAACGACTCCAGGATGTCGAGCGCTCGATCAACGGACTGGACGATGTAGTCCACTTTCTCTTTCTTTCGATGATCCATATACCCCTCGCACACCCTTCGGCAAGGCAACGCCTTCCCGGTACGCATTACCATCACTTTGCCTGGGATTCGATATAAGACGGAAAGAAAAACGGTGTGATAATAAAAGGGCGTTCTATTCCTGTCAACGAAAAATTGTGCGTCTAAACTACAGACTTGGCTTCAAAGATCGCCGTGCCGACCCGAACCAGTGTGGCCCCTTCTTCGATGGCGATCTCGTAATCGTGGCTCATCCCCATGGAAAGGTGGCGGAGCGGATAGTCTGGACAGGTCTTGGCCGCCTCGTCTCGGAGCAGCCGGAGTTTGCGAAAGGACGGTCGGACGTCCTCGGGATTCCTGCGAAATGGTGGGATGGCCATCAGGCCTTCGATAGCCAGATGGGTGAACCCTTGACAGGCGTGCAGCAACGGCAGAAGGTCGTGCTCAAGAACACCGGCCTTACTCGATTCGCCTCCAAGGTTGACCTCTACAAGAACCCTGATCTGCTTCCCCAACGACACCCCATGACGGTCCAGGGCGGCAGCCAGCTTCAGAGAGTCGAGTGAATGAATCAGGTCAAACAGCTCAGTGGCAGGCCGACTCTTGTTGGTCTGTAGGTGACCGATCAAATGCCATGTGATCGGAAACATGCTCAGGAGGGCAATCTTATCTGACGCCTCCTGGACCCGATTCTCGCCCAGCAGCGTCACACCGGCGTCGATCGCCTCTCGGATGGCGGGAACCTGGACGGTCTTGGTGACGGCAATTAGCTCTACCTCATCCGGGTCCCGACCGACGCGGTGGGCCGCCTCGGCCATCCGTCGCCATATCTGTTCAATCCGATCTTTTATCCGTTCCGTCAAGCTCGCCCTTCTTGACCTCCCGCCCCTGCATGCGCTGCCGCAAGGCGCGACCCGGCCGGACGGCTCGTCGCCCGGAGCTCTTCGATCCCCTCAAACCGCAACAGCCGACGACAGTTCGGACAGACGTTCTCCATTCCGCCGATCGGCAACAAGCAGTGCGGACAGGTGGCTATCGATCTGCTTGAAGCCAGAAGCATCTGAAACAGTTTGCTGAGTCGCCTCATTGTCGTATCCCCCTTCCCTGGCACACTTCGAGGAGGAACCTTCCTGAAATCACTAATCGGCCTGGCGCCGCAAAAAGGTCGGGATATCCATCTCGTCCCCATCAAGGTCCTGGGGTCTAAGCTCCAGATCGCGCGCATTGAATTGCTCATCGACGGTCTCACGCCCGATCGTCCCGCGCTTCCTGAGAAAACCCCCGCGCTCCGCAGCCTTGGCTGCATACGCCTTCATTTCGACCATATTTTTTGAGGACTCTCCCTCTCTCACCGAGGCGGCAGTCTCGAACCCGGTGGCAATCACCGTCACGCAGACACTATCTTTCAACGATTCGTCGATGACCGCTCCGAAAATGATATTGGCATCTTGATGGGCCGACTTACAGATGGTGGAGCTGGCCTCATTCACTTCGTACAGCGAGAGCGCCGGACCGCCGGTGATGTTAATGAGGACGCCCTTGGCACCGTCGATGGAGACGTTTTCCAGGAGCGGGCTGTTGATTGCCTGTGCGGCCGCTTCGGAGGCCGCACTCTCCCCCGATGCCACGCCGATCCCCATCATGGCAATTCCGCGCTCCGACATAATGGTCTTCACATCGGCAAAGTCCAGGTTGATCAGACCCGGCACCACGATGAGGTCCGCAATCCCCTGCACCGCCTGGCGCAGCACGTCGTCGGCAACCTTGAAGGCGTCGGTCAGCGTGGTCTGTCGCTCCACCACCTGCAGCAGCCGCTGGTTTGGGATGGTGATCAAGGTATCGACGCTCTCGCATAGCGCAGCTAGCCCACGGGCGGCGTGAGTCTCTCGGACCTTGCCCTCAAACGCAAACGGCTTGGTCACCACTCCGACCGTCAGGATACCCAACTCCTTGGCAAGGTTCGCGATGACGGGCGCAGCACCGGTTCCTGTCCCTCCTCCCAGCCCCGCGGTGATGAACACCATATCCGCGCCTTCCAGGAGGCTCAGGATCTTGTCGCTGTCCTCAAGCGCCGCCTGCCGCCCGATCTCCGGATTCGCCCCCGCCCCCAGCCCCCTTGTGACGTTCGCGCCAATCTGAAGCCTGGTGTTTACCGGCGACATTTTGAGCGCTTGGGTATCGGTATTCACCACAAAAAACTCAACCCCGGTGACATCCGATGACGACATTCGATTCACCGCATTGGACCCTCCGCCCCCCACTCCGATGACCTTGATCTTGGCCGCGTGCTCAGCATCGATCTCCAGCGCAAATGGCATCTCCACCTCCCCTCGAGAGCAGTTATTGGATGTTGGGTCTTAGAGGAAATCGCTAAACCACTGCCGCATTCGATTGATAATCTTGTCTACCAGGCTTCGCTCCGACGGCCTGCTGAACCGATGCTGATCCAGATGTGACGCGCCGTACAGCACCAAGCCCACGCCGGTCGCGTGCATCGGCGAGCTGACTACCTCCTTCAGGCCGCCGACGCCGGACGGGATCCCCAGCCGTACCGGCAGGTCGAAGAGCTGCTCAGCCAGCTCCGGCACACCCACCATCGCCGAAGAACCCCCGGTCACCACAATCCCGGCGGCAATCTGCTGCAGCAGCCCGGCCCGCCGCACCTCCAAGCCGGCGTGCGTGAAGATCTCCTCCATCCTCGGCTGCACGATCTCGCACAACATCTGCCGCGACAACAGGCGGGGCTTACGGCCGCCGACGCTTGGAACCTCCACGACCTCCTCAGCCCCGGCAAGCGAGGCCAGCGCGCAACCATACTGCCGCTTGATCTCCTCGGCGCACGGCGGAGGCGTCCTGAGTCCGATGGCGATATCGTGGGTCAGATGGTCGCCGCCCAGCGGCAGCACCGCCGTGTGGCGAATGCTCCCGTCTATGAACACGGCGATATCCGAGGTTCCTCCGCCGATGTCGATCAGAATGACCCCCAGATCTTTTTCATCGGCAGTCAACGTCGCTTCGCTGGAGGCCAGCGGCTGCAGCACGATATCCCGCACCTCCAGCCCGGCCCTGTTCGCGCACTTGACGATGTTTTCTGCCGAGGCGACAGCGCCCGTGACAATATGGATCTCGGCCTCGAGTCGGCAACCGCTCATCCCAACCGGTTCTTTAACCCCTCCCTGGTCGTCGATGATAAACTCCTGAGGAATGATGTGAATCACCCGGCGGTCGGCAGGCAGCGTAATGGCCTTGGCCGCATCGAGAACCCGATCGACATCGGCCTGCGTGACCTCCTGGTTCTTGCCGGAGACTGCAATGACCCCCCGGCTGTTAATTCCCTTAATGTGGCTTCCGGCGATCCCCACAAATGCGGAATCCAGGGCCACTCCCGCCATGGCCTCCGCCGCCTCGATTGCCCGTCTGACCGACTCAACGGTCACATCGATATTGACGACGACGCCCTTCTTGAGACCCTGCGATGGACTAATCCCGCATCCGATAATTTCGACCCCATTGTCCGTCACTTCAGCGACGATGACGCAGATCTTGGTTGTGCCGATATCGAGCCCCGTTACGATCTCGCCCCTACGGGTCATGCGCCCTCCTTCGAACGCGGCTTCACGATCACCTTATCGGCGAACCGCAAATCGGCATATTCCAACTCACGCAGGGAGGCCCTGCGCATCTCAAGCACCCGCGCCAACCGATCCAACTGCCGCTGTATGTCATCCTCCTCCCCGAAATAGAGGGACGGCAATCCCTGACCGAGTAAGATATGGTAGCTTCCGTCGCCTTTCAGTTGAATCTCCAGCGCCTGCACATCCGCTCCCAAGGCGCCCTGATGGAACCGCTGCCACAGGCGCGCCCCCTGTTCGACGCGAGCAGGATCGATCCGCTCTCCCGTTTCCAGCGGATGGTCAACGGAGAGCCTCAGGAGCGGAAGATCGGTCATCTCCACCGATGATGCCTCTTGCAGAATCAGCCCATCCTCGCTAACCAGGTAGGCACGATCGGCCACCACAACCGCATGTGCTGCGCGCTCCGACACATATACCTGCAGGGTTGCCGGAAGGTGTCTGCTCACCCTCACCGTTTTGATCCAGGGATTGCGTCCGACCTGTGCCGCAAGCACCCGCAAATCGATTCGGAGAATGCTCGCATCAGACGCCAAGCCCAAGCTCTCGATGATCACCGCACTGGATACTCGCTGGTTGCCTTCAACGATGACATCGCTGATCTGAAAATAGCCCATCGACATAGAGCGCGGAATCTGCTGCCAGATCAGCCATCCCAGACCGACGACTAGCACGGAAAAGATGGCCGCTCGCCCGCCCCGCCTCAAGAGCAAACCAAGCCGCGAGCCTCTGCGAGTCACGCCCCGCCGCCGCCATGTCGACCCCGCCGATGCCGACCTCAGGAAACGGCGATTCGGACGAAACCCGGCATTCTCCTCAACCCGCGATGGGCGATCCGACGACCTGAATCTCCAGTTCAAGCGCCACTCCCGTCTTCACCATGACCTCGGTTCTGGCTCGCTCAATCAGCCAGAGCACGTCTGCGGCCGTTGCCCCGCCCAGGTTCACGATGAAGTTCCCGTGCTTTTCTGAGATCTGCGCGCCGCCTCGCTGCAACCCTTTAAGTCCCACGCGCTCCACCAAACGCCCCGCGACGTCTCCAGGAGGATTCTTGAAGATGCACCCCGCCGACCTGACCGCTACAGGCTGCGTCAGATTTCGTCTCACCAGCAACTTTGAGATCGTCCCCCTGATCTCTGTCACCGTTGCGCGCCGAAGCGTGAAACAGCCTTCAACAATCACCGAACCCGCTGGGAGCGCGGTACGTCGATAGCCGGCGCCAAGCGCATCCCTCGACAGAATCCGCTCCCCACCCCCACCGTCGACAATACGAATCCAGTCCAGATGGTCGATGATAGCGATTAGCGGCGTCCCGGCGTTGCCCTTGATCGCCCCCCCAACAGTTCCCGGTATACCCGTCAGCCCTTCAAGCCCTGTCAGACCCCTCATTGCAGAGAGAGCCAGCAGACGACTCGTCCGTACGCCGGCCCCACATCTAATTCGTTCGTCGACGGCCTCAAGCTCAAGGAATGTTCGGGAGAGATTGATGACCAGCCCCTTGACCCCCCAATCCGGCACCAGCATGTTACTGCCGCCGCCGAAGATCAGAACGGGAATCGCCTCATCCCGCGCCATCTTGAGTAAGCGCTTCAGGTCTTCAAGATCAGCCGGGAAGGCCATCACGTCGGCTGGGCCGCCGATCCGGAAGTAGGTGTGCGACGCCAGCGGCTCATCGGTGAGGATCGTTCCTTTGATGAGCCCTTGGAGCCTTTCCTGTAGACTCTGCGTTTCTAACATTGGCTTTATGACATGAAAGCGATCAGCTTTCAGCGATCAGCTTTTCGCTGATGCCTGACGGCTGATTGCTGACTGCTGCCTCGTTCAGCCGTCGGACGATCTCCTCGCCGGCCTTCCAGATGTCACCCGCACCCATAGTGATCACCAGATCTCCAGGACGAGCCAACTCGACGACACGGTCCGGAATCTCCTCCTTGCGTTCCACGTACAGTACATTCGGTCCGTTCCGACCGATAATCCCGTCCGCGATCTGCCGACCGGACACCCCGTCAATCGGCGCCTCTCCTGCCGGGTAGATCCCGGTGATGATCACCTGGTCGGCGAGATCGAAGGCCGACGCAAATTCTGGAAGCAGCCGCTGCGTCCTGCTGTACCGATGCGGCTGAAATACCGCAATCAGTCGCCGCCCGAGTCCATCCCTGGCCGCCTTGAGCGTCGCCTGAATTTCCGCCGGGTGATGGGCGTAGTCATCCACTACCATGATATCCTGGGGGCTCCCCTTCACCTGGAAACGTCGAACAACACCGGAGAACTCTCCGAGAGCGGCCTGGATTGCAGGAAAGTCAATATCCAGTTCGAGACCAACCGCTATGGCCGCCAACGCATTGGACACATTGTGCACGCCGGGAACCCTAAGCTGCACCTCCCCCAGCGGATCCCCCCTGAACCTCACCTTGAAGGAGGAGCTAAGCCCGGTCAGCGAGATCCCCTCTGCCGTCAAGTCGGCCTGCGCACGACAACCATACGAGACAACACGTTTCTGCACCCTGGGCAACAGGTCCACGATCTGTTCCTGATCAAGACACAGCACAGCAGAGCCATAAAAGGGGACCTTGTTGATAAACTCCAGGAACGTCTCCTTAATCTGCTCGAGATCGCGGTAGTAATCGAGATGCTCGGCATCGATAGTGGTCACCACGGCGATGGTCGGCGCCAGCTTGAGGAACGAACCGTCGCTCTCGTCGGCCTCCGCGACCATAAACTCGCCACGTCCGAGCTTTGCATTACTGCCAAGCGCATCCAGCCTGCCTCCAATGACCACGGTAGGATCAAAGCCGGCCCTGGCCAGGACCGTCGCCACCATCGAGGTCGTCGTAGTCTTTCCATGGGTGCCGGCAACGGCCACGCCATACTTCATCCGCATCAGTTCGGCCAGCATCTCCGCCCGCTGAATGACCGGAATGGCCTGCGTCTTCGCCGCAACAATCTCGGGATTCTCCGAAGAGACCGCCGAGGATCGGACCACCACGTCGGCATCCTCTACGTGGGCGGCATCATGACCGATGTGTACGGTAATCCCCAATGACCGAAGTCTGAGGGCATGCTCTGACACCTTCAGATCGGAACCGCTGACCTGATAGCCAAGGTTGTGGAGGACCTCGGCAATCCCGCTCATCCCGACCCCCCCGATCCCAACAAAGTGGATATGCCGAATCTTCTTAAACATGTCAGTTACAGGCTCCGCTGTGCAGTTTCGGGTTTAGGGTTTATGACCTGACAGTTAGCACGATACGCGTGCGCGGTTTCTACTACCAGGTCGGCCAGACGGACCGCCGCATCCGGCCTCGCCAGCCCCTTCGCCCTATGCGCCATCTCCTCAAGTCCCTGTCGGTCGCGAAGACACGTCCGTATGAATTCAGCCACCAGCACCCCGCTCAGATCGCGATCCAGAACCATCCTGGCGCCGCCGGAGGCGACCAGCGCTTCTGCGTTGTAGCGCTGGTGATCATTCGCGGCAAAAGGGAACGGAGTTAGTACTGATGGTTTACCCAGGGCGCAAAGCTCGGCGACAGTGCCGGCGCCCGCTCGACAGAAACACAGATCGGCGGCAGCATACACGGCGGCCATCGCCTCAAAGAACGGCTTCACCATCGCCCGATACCCGTCCGCATCATACCCTTGTTGGGCAGCCGCAAGATCGCGCGGACCGGTGGCATGAATGAACTGGATTCGCTCTCGCTCGCCTGCCAGCATGGGGAGCGCCTCCATGATCGCCTGGTTCAGCCGATGCGCCCCCTGGCTGCCGCCAAAGATCAGAACGGTCAGTCGATCCTGATCGAGATTCAGGCGGGTGAGGGCCTCTGCCCTGCGCACGCCGAAGAGCTCCTTCCGGACCGGGTTGCCGGTGACCTGTACTTTACGCTGAGGAAAAAAACCGGATGCCTCCTCGAAGGCAATCGCCACGCGATCAACGACCTTCCCCAACCATCGGTTGGTCAACCCCGGAAAGGCGTTCTGCTCATGGATCACCGTGGGGACCTTTGCAAGCACTCCCGACAGCACCATGGCAGCCGAGGCGTAGCCGCCGAACCCGACAATAACATCGGGACGGAACCGTCGCAGGATTGAGAAGGATCGGATGAGCCCTGCAGGAACCAGTGTGAGGCTCCGAAGCCGCGAACGTAAGCGCTTGCCCTGTAAGCCTGAAGCCCTGATTCCTTCGAATTCCCACCCTCTCGCCGCAAGCAACGATGCCTCAACCCCGCCCTCAACGCCGACAAATAGCAGCGGCAGGTCCGTCCTTCTCGACCGGAGTTCCTCGGCTAAGGCAATAGCGGGAAAGAGGTGACCGCCTGTCCCACCTCCCGCAATGATGGCCTTCATGCGAGTCGTCCTCTCGCCGTCTGGTAACGCGAGATACTGAGTAGGATGCCGACACAGAACAAGGTAGTGACCAGCGATGTGCCGCCAAAACTGACCAACGGCAGCGGTAAGCCCGTAATAGGCAGCAGTCCGACAACTACTCCGAGATTTATGACGGCCTGGACCACAATGATAAAGGTAATACCGATCGCCGCGTAGGCGCCGAATAGATCGGGAGCCCGGAGTGCGATCCGAGTTCCCCGCCACAAGAACACACCGAAAAGAGAGACGATGATGAGCGACCCTATAAGCCCCGTCTCCTCCCCGGCAACGGCAAAGATAAACTCGGTATGGGACTCCGGCAGATAGCCCAGCTTACCGTAGCTCTCGCCGAGCCCTCGCCCCAGCAATCCCCCAGGTCCCAATGCGACGATTGACTGATTGGTCTGGTGTGCGGCTTTGGCCGAGGCGTGAGTAGGATCCAGCGCCGTCATGACTCGCTCCAGGGCATACGGATGGGTCACGACAAACAGGACGGCGACAGCCCCAACAGCGAGGGCGATAACGCTCAGATGACTCAGGCGGACCCCGGCCGCAAAACAGAGCGCCAAGACTGTACACAGCAGGACCCCCACCATCCCAAAGTGGGGCTGTAAGACAATCAGGCCGCACACGAGTCCTGAGAGGATGAGCGGTAAGAAAAAGCGCTTCATAAATGATTCGTCCTGATCGGCTCTTTTGGCGAGAACCCTGGCCATGAGGAGAACAATAGAGAGTTTGGCCAACTCGGACGGTTGAAACGAGATCCCAAACAGCCGAATCCACCGCCTCGCGTTGTTGACCTTGACCCCGATCGACGGCACCAGCACCAGCAGGAGGAGGAACAGCGAGAAGAAGAATAACAGGGGCGCATACTGCTGAAATGTGCGGTAGTCTCGGTTCATGGCCCAGATCATGACCGCGCACCCGATCAGGGCCCAGAGGAGCTGCTTCTTCAGGAAAAAGAACGGGTCGCCGTATTGCTCTCCGGCCTTGATGGCGCCCGCGCTGTAGACCATGATGATACCGAGTAGGACCAATACCAACGAGACGGTGTACAGCACTTTGTCGTAGGGGGGGCGCTTACTGATCATGCCTGCCCCCGTATGCTGTAAGCGGGGGGCACGAGCCCTCGGACCGCTGCCTTGAAGACGCGTCCACGCTCTTCAAAATCGGCAAACATATCGAAGCTGGCGCAGGCCGGCGACAACAGTACAATTTCTCCCGGGGATGCGGCGGCGGCGGCGAGCCGAACAGCCTCCTGGAGACTCCGCGCCTCCTCTATGGGACAGGCGGAAGCCAGCGCACACTGCATCACCCCGGCAGCCTCGCCGATCAGGATCAGCCGCTTCACCCGTTCGCGGACCAGCGGGAGCAACGGCGCAAAGTCGCCATGCTTGTCCCTGCCGCCGGCGATAAGCACGATGGGGTCCGTAAAACTTTCCAGCGAACGGACCACCGCTCCAACATTGGTCCCCTTCGAGTCGTTCACGTAGCGAACGCCTCCGATCTCCGCCACAAACTCCAGACGATGTTCCAGTCCTTCAAAACCGGTGAGCGCCGTCCGGATCGCCATCGGGGGTGCGCCAACCGTTGCCGCCGCCAAAACGGCGGCCAGCGAATTTTCCAAGTTATGTACTCCCCGGATCTTCAACTCGGACACCCGGCAGATGGCCTCTCGTCTCCCGTCGAGGGCGAGAATGAGCTGATCGCCTTCGACATATGCCCCCTCAGTAAGCGATCCGATCCGGCTGAATGCGATCTTCCGCCCTCCGGCCTGTGCGGCGGCCCGGAGCACCAGCGGATCGTCCGCATTGACGACGGCGACATCCGACGACCGTTGGTTCTCGAAGATGCGCGCCTTGGCCCGGTAGTAGTCTTCGACCCGGTCGTATCGGTCGAGATGATCGGGCGCAAGATTCAGGAGCAACGCCACGCGCGGCTTGAACGTCTCGACCGTTTCCAATTGAAAGCTCGACAGCTCCGCAACCACACACTCGTCGGCTGAAAGGGAAGGCGCGACTCGACACAGTGGGGTGCCGATATTGCCGGCTACGTGCGCCGGAATGCCGGCCTGCTTCAGGATGAGGCCGAGAAGGGTCGTCGTCGTGCTCTTCCCGTTGGTCCCGGTCACTCCGATGAACGTGGCCTCGCTGCACCGGTAGGCCAGCTCGACCTCGCCGATAAGCGGGATACCCGTCTCACGAACCCGCGCAAACAGCGGCTCACGCAGATCGACTCCAGGACTGACCACGACAAGATCGGCTGAAAGCAGGGAGCGCAGATACTGCTCACCCAGCTCAAGACCGACCCCGTCCCGTTCCAGACCGCAGAGATCGTCGCCGATCTGGCGCTCATCCCTGCGGTCGGTGCCGATGACCGCGGCGCCCTGTTTCAGCAGAAGACGACAGGCCGCCTCCCCGGATCGCGCCAATCCGATGACCACCACTCGTTTACCGGATAGATCGATCATTGTGTGCTTCGCAGTTTCAAGTTTCTAGTTTTGGGTTTCGAGTTCACGATTCTACCGAATCGAAAAGTGATCTTGGGTCCAACATCCAGGATCCAAGATCTAAGACCCACGATCGCTCTTCTCTTGCCGTGTTCAACGCGCTCACCTCAATTTTAATGTGGTGAGTGAGAGCAGGGCCAGAATGAAGGAGACGATCCAGAACCGGACAATGATCTTCGGCTCCGCCATCCCGTTCAATTCGTAGTGGTGATGGATCGGCGCCATACGGAAGACCCGTCGGCCGGTCGTTCGGTACGAAAAGACCTGCAAGATGACCGAGATCGCCTCCGCCACGAACACCCCTCCGACAATCAGCAGCAGCAGTTCGCTCTTGACGAGAACCGCAAGCGTTGAGACAGCGGCTCCAAGCGCCAACGAGCCGGTATCGCCCATAAAGAGCTGCGCAGGGTAGGTGTTGTACCAGAGGAATCCCAGGCTGGCGCCGACAATGGCTCCGCCAAAGACCGTCAGCTCCGAGCTCCCCCTCACAAAGACGACCTGCAGGTAGTGAGCGATGTTGGCGTGTCCCGCAATGTAGGCCAGGATCGTGTACGCGGCAGCAGAGATCAGGACCGGGCCGATAGCCAACCCGTCCAGGCCGTCGGTCAGGTTCACCGCATTCGATGCGCCGACGATCACCAGCGCCACAAACAGGACATAGCCCCAACCGAGATCGGGCATCCAGTGTTTGAAGAAGGGAATAGCCAGTTTCGTCGTGTAGGCATCGACAGGGTTGACGTACAGGAAGAGCCCGATGAGTACGCTGGGAATCGTCTGCCACAACAGTTTTGTCCTGGCCGACAGCCCCTTGCTGTTCTTGGCGACGACCTTCAGGTAGTCGTCGATGAATCCCACCGCCCCCATCCAGACCGTGCTGAACAGTGCGAGCCAGACGAAGCGGTTGGCCAGGTTGGCCCAGAGCAACGTGGCGATGAACACAGAGGCCAGGATCAGGACACCGCCCATCGTCGGCGTCCCGGCCTTCCGGAGATGACCCGCCGGCCCGTCGTCCCTGATGCTCTGGCCGATCTGTAACTTTTGAAGTCGGCGGATCAATGCCGGCCCCATCAGCAGGCTGATCAGCAGCGCGGTGAGGATAGCCCCGGCCGTGCGGAAGGTCACGTACCGGAAGACGTTCAAAATAGTGTAGCTCTCGTGCCATGGAAACAATAGGTGATACAGCATTAAATTTCTACCCTACACCCTCCACCCAATCTTTGCATCACGTACCCTATACCCTTCACCCTATACCCTATCTTTTACTTGCCGGGCGTCACCAGATGCCGCCGATCCACCAACGCCTTACCCTCTGTCGATTTGAAATGGGTCGAGCGCTTTTCCCGATGCGCCTCAAGCGCCAGCTCTACCAGGCGAACGACCAGCTCCGCGGGCTTTATCCCGCTCCGCTCCCACAGGGTGAGCGACAGCGACCCCGGCATGGTATTGACCTCGTTGACGTACGGCTTCATCGCGGTTGAGTCGATGAGGAAATCCACGCGAGAGATCCCGCGCGAATCGATTGCCTGAAAGGCTGCCGCCGCCATGGACCGGATATCATCGGACAGCGCCCGGGGGATCCTCGCCGGGATGATGCTCGGCGCCAAGTCTGCGCTCCCGGACTTCTTTTCCTCCGGATACTTGTCGCGATAGGCCACAACCTCACCAGAGCCGATGAGCTCCTCGCATTCCGAGACGGTCAACGCGTGGTTGCCGAGAACGCCGCATTGCACCTCGATCCGCTGCTGCACCGCCCGCTCGACCAGGACGCGGCGGCTGAAACGCATGGCGCGCTTCGCCAGATTCAGCGCTTCGACCGCATCATGCGCCACACCGATCCCGACGCTGGAACCCGCGACGGCAGGCTTGACGACGACCGGGTAACTCAGCGTGCGCTCGAGCGACTGCACGACGGATGCCTCATCCTCCAACAGCTCGCGCCGGGTAATCCCGATCCCTTCGACAACCGGAAGACCTGCACCCTGAAAGACGAGCTTGGAGAGAATCTTATCCATTCCCACGGCCGAGGCGGCCACGCCGGCCCCGACATACGGCAGATCGGCCAGTTCGCACAGCCCCTGAATCGTCCCATCCTCGCCATGCGTCCCATGAATGACCGGGAAGACCAGGTCGATCGCAGGGTGGAGCGTCTTGCGAAGCCAGCCTTTCCTCTCCTGCTGCGGCATCAACCCGCCGACCGACGGGTCCGGCGCCAGGAAGAGCGGCTCGACCCCTGTTGCGCTTGCGCCCCGGTCCAGGTTCTCAAGCTGCGGCGCGTATCGCTCGCGATTCAACCGCAGTTTTTCGGCGTCGAGCCTCGCCTGCTCATCAGGTCCTGCCGCAGCGCCTCGTTCCGCCAGCTTTCGTATCTCGGCATCGACCGTCAACAGATCCCGAACCGCCTCACCGGTCAGCCACGCGCCCTCAGCCGTCAGAAAGATCGGCAGCGTCTCAAACCGGCCCTGCAGCGAGCGCAAGACCTCGTAGACCTTTCCGGCGGTCATGATCGACACCTCGCGCTCCACCGAGCGGCTTCCAAAGATCAACCCTATGCGCGTCGGACTGCTGCTCATGCGAACTCCAGATAGGTATCCGGCAACCGATTCTCGTACAGCAGGATGTCCCCCTCGTGGACGATCGCCTTGAGGCACTCGGCCACTTCACCGGCGTGCCTGGCCACCAGGACCCGACTGCCGGCAAAACCGGCCTCGCGAAGCCCTTCCCGCAGCGGTTGGGTCTGCTGCGGCCCGACCAACACCACGTAATCGCACACCGCAGCGGCCGCCCGCCCCAACCGGCGGTTCTCCTCCGCCTCGATCTGGCCCAGTTCCACCATGCCCGGCGTGATGAGAATCTTCGAACCCCCTTCAAACTGGTCCAGAACCTCCAGGGCCATTTGCGCCCCGCGCGGGTTGGCGTTGGCGACATCGATCAGCTTGATGACCCCGCCTTCTTCACGAAGCTCCAATCGCTTCGGGGCCGGTGTCAGCGCCTTCACGCCATCGGCAATCTCCTCCAGGGGCATGCCGCACTCTAACGCTGCTGCCGTCGCCCCCAGGATATTGTTGATGTTCCAGCCCCCCAGCAGCCTGGTCTCAAACATGGCGATACCCTGCTCGGTCTCTACGCGAAAGGCAGAGCCCTTGCTGGAAAGCTTGACATCCTTCCCGCGAACACCCAAGGCTCGCCCGTCCTCGCCGATCCCGTACAGGAGCACACGCCGACCTTCGCGTCGTGCGCGTTCGGCCAATTGCAGACAGACCGGATCGTCGGCATTCACGATTGCCAGTCCATCCGACGGCAGCGACGCGATCAGCTCATACTTCGCCTCGGCAATCCTCTCCGGCGTGCCGAATCGCTCGAGATGCTGGACCCCGACCGCCGTGAGGATCCCGAGCCGTGGCCGCAGGATCTCACACACCTCTCTGATCTCTCCGGGACCGTAGGCCGCCACCTCAACCACGAAGAAGCGGTGATCGTCCTGCAACGTCTCGCGAACGACCCGCACAATACCCATGGTCGTGTTGACCCCGTCAGGCGTCTTAAACACCGAGTAGCGCCTCTGAAGCAGGGCAGCGGCGATAAACTTGGTAGTTGTCTTCCCATAGCTCCCCGTGATCCCAATCACCTCTCCAGGGTACTGACGCATGCGCGCGGTCGCCTGCGCATAGAAGCGTTGATTGATCGACCGCTCCAACGACGCGAGACCGAGATTCGCTGTGAGGATCGTCCCGGCCGCGACTTCAGACACGACACAGAGGCCGGCGACTAGGCCAATGCCGACAAGAAGGAGACGAGGCGCCGCCAGGAGCTGAGACAGCACGGCCATGATCAGCCACGAGGTGACAATCAGGGCCGCCACTGCCAGGACGCCCGTGACCGCCGCCAGACGGATCGTTCGAGGCGTCCATTGCAGTCGCTGACTGACCTGGAGCGAGGGGTATCGGGCGCTCAACCAGATCCCGGCGGTCAGCCAGACCATGTACAGCACAACGCCGGAGAACGGGAGGGCCAACCGGGCAAGGAGGATGCCGATCCCTACGACGGCCACCTGGATGAGGGCCCCTCGGCCGTCCAGGACGATGCCCCAGTGCCTGGCGACCCAGCCTCGCAGGCGCGCACTGTTGTAGCGCTCCAACTGGGTGACGTAGATCAGGTCCAGATGGCGCGCCACCACAACCGCCATACACGGCAGCACAGTCGCGACGGCCCTGCCCGCGAGTGAAGACCCGAGCACGTGATGCCATCGCGTGACCGACTGTCCTAACACAGAAACTCCCTCACCACCCGCGTAAAACGGTCCGGTCTATCGACAAACGGAAAATGACCGGCCCCCTCGAAGACCTCTAATCGCGAGCCCTGTATCCCGCGCGCCATAATCTGCATCGAGGAGAGCGGCACCTCCTGATCCCTATCGCCCCAGATGATCAGGGTGGGCGCACAAATGGACGACAGGATTCCTCGGAGATCTTCGGCCACGACCTTCACCAGCGTCGCGCGCATGGGTCCGGCGTTCCGATAGTCGCGCGAGCCGACCCGCCCATAGATTCCGACGATGACCCGTTCGCCCAGCCGCCCCCATAGCGGCAACGAAAAGATCCGCTTCGCCAGCTTGGCGGCGCCAACCTTGACGTAGCGCAGAACCCCTCGTCTTGGACGGATTCCCGCGCTGGCCACCAGGACGAGGTCCCTGACCCTGTGGGGCCTTTGAGCAGCCAGGACAAGCGCGATCCGGCCTCCAAATGAATGGCCGACCAGGCTGGCCTCCGAGATCCCGACGCCGTCCATAAACGCCTCGACGTAGGACGCATACTCCCACGTCCCCCACGTTGTGGCTGCGGCTGGCGTCCAGCCAAAGCCCGGCAGATCAAGCGCGTACACCCGGAATCGATCCTCTAACGCCTTGGCAATTGGGCCCAAAGACTCGGCTGAACTGCCCCACCCATGAAGGAGCACCACCGGCCTTCCCTCTCCCCAAACGGCGTAATGGGTGTCCAGGCCACCGACACGAATCAGCACGCCAGCCCCACAAACACAGGGTAGAGGGTACAGGGGTTAGGGTCTAGCACTGCCGCTCTTGCCTCTACCCTAAACCCTAGACTCTAGACCCTGTCTTTTCATGGAATCCCAACTCGTGGAGCGCCTCTCTGGCTACCAGTCGGTCATCAAAAGAGATCGTACGATCCCGGAGAATCTGATAGGTCTCGTGTCCCTTCCCCGCAATCACCACCATATCGCCTCTACCGGCCAGCGAGAGGGCTTCGCGAATCGCCATCCCTCGATCTAAAATTGTAACATAGCCCTTACCCTGACCCCACACCTTTTTCGCCCCGGCCTCGACCTCTTCGATGATCTGATGGGGGTCCTCACCGCGGGGATTGTCGGAGGTGATCACCGTGAAGTCGGCCAGCTCAAGAGCGGCTTCTCCCATGATCGGCCGCTTCCCCCGATCCCGCTCCCCCCCGCACCCGAACAGGACGATCAGGCGTCCAGGACAGCACTGCCGCGCCATGCGGAGGACACGCCGCAGCGCATCAGGGGTATGCGCATAATCGACCATGACGTTGAACTCTTGTCCGGCCTCGATCCGTTCACACCGACCCGAGACGTGGCGGAGCGCGGCAATCCCGTCCGCCACCATCGACAGATCTGCGCCCAGATGCAACCCCGTCGCAGCAGCCGCCAGGATGTTGGACAGGTTGTAGCGCCCCAGCAGCGGCGAGCGAATCGTCGTCGCGCCCCACGGCGTCTGCAGGCGACACCGAACTCCATCCGGCCCCATATCGATATCAGTGGCCGACAGATCCGCCGGCCGCTCGACACTGTAGGTCAGGTGTCTTACCTTCGTCGCTCGGAGAAAGCAGTCCGCCGCCGGATCATCCAGATTGACCACCGCCGCCTTCTCCCGCGTTTTCGTTGACCCGACGCCCAGTTCCTCAAAGAGCGACAGCTTCGCGTTCCGGTACGCCTCCATGGTGCTGTGAAAGTCCAGATGATCCTGCGTCAGGTTCGTGAACACGGCTACGTCGAACTCGCAGCCGTCAACGCGATGCAGCGCCAAGGCATGAGATGACACCTCCATGACGACGCTATCGGCGTGTTGAAGCGCCATTCGTTGAAGGAGCGCCTGCAGATCGTACGATTCCGGTGTGGTCCGCGCCGCCTCTATCTCCACCCCATTGCAGCGATACCCGATCGTGCCGATCAATCCGACCTGATGTCCCGCGCGCCGCAGCACCGACTCAACCAGATGGGTAGTGGTGGTCTTTCCGTTGGTTCCGGTCACACCAACCATGGTGAGCCGACGCGAGGGATGACCATAGAATCGACACGCGGCGGCGGCGAGGCCCTGCCGGGCATTTGCCACCTTCACCACTGCCCCACCCTGCAGCCACGCCTCCGGCAGATCGTTTCGCTCGATCAGGACTGCGGCGGCGCCCGCTGCCCACGCGGCCTGGATGAAGTCGTGGCCGTCCCGCCTGAACCCGCTGATGCACACGAACAGATCGCCGGGTCTTACCTGTCTGGAGTCATACCGGATCTCATGAACCTCTACATCGACAGACCCGCGGAGGACCCGGTATTCGGTCCCGTCAATTAAGTCGAAAAGTCGCATGACGGATCCCTTCCGCTAATCGCAACGGTTCCTGACCGACCGGACCCTTTCTGAGATGCTTCAACGACTCGCGAGCGATCTCCCGGAAGGTCGGAGCCGCGATCGATCCGCCCCAGCGGAGGGTGGTCGGTTCGTCGATAATCACGATGATGGCCAGTTGAGGGCGCTCGACCGGAACAAACCCGACAAATGACGCGACCACCTTCTGCCGGGAGTAACGACCGGTTGTCCGATCTGTCTTCTGCGAGGTCCCGGTCTTGCCGGCTACCTCGAATCCTTCTACGGCTGCCGCCTTCCCCGTCCCTTCCGTTACTACACCCTTGAGGATGGCTGCGAGGGTTCTTGCGGTGTCCTCTGAGATCACGCGCCTGATCTGCATCGGTGTGTTTTCGCGGATCACTTTGCCGTCCGCCGCGACGATCGACTGTGCAATATATGGCCGGACCAGAACGCCGCCGTTCGCGATGGCACTCATCGCGACCAACATCTGCAGCGGGCTCACGGAGATCTCCTGCCCGATAGAGAGCGAGGCAAGCGATAGGGCCGACCACTCCTTCGGACGCCGGATCAAACCGGGCGTCTCTCCCGGCAGATCGATCTTGGTGAGATTGCCGAACCCAAACCCGCTGATGTAATCGTAGTAGTGGCTCTTGCCCAGCCGCTGGCCGACCTTGATCGCTCCCACGTTACTGGAATGCGCCAGCACCTCGGCAAACGTGAGACTGTCAAACCGTTCATGATCCCGGATCGTGACCCCGCCCACCTCGATAGCGCCCCCCTCACCGTTGAACCGATCTTCCGGCCGCACAAGCCTCTCCTCAAGGGCGCCTGCGCCCACGATGGCCTTGAAGGCCGATCCCGGCTCGTAATAATCAACCACCGCCCGATTCCGGCGCGCGAAGGCCGACGCCTCGCCATACAGATTGGGGTCAAACGTCGGATAGTTGGCAAGTGCCAGGATCTCGCCGTTGAAAGGATTCATGACAATGGCGCTGCCGCTGAGGGCGCCGGATTGGCTCACCGCAGCCTCCAGCTCCCGCTCGGTGATATATTGGATCACCTCGTCAATCGTCAGGTGCAGATCTGCACCCTGCGCCTCGTCGGCTTCCTCCCTGAAGATCGGTCGGCGTTTGGCATCCTGTTGTCGCACAACCCACTGGCGCTTGCCGGCCAGGAAGGCGTCGTACTGCAGTTCAAGCCCTTCGAGTCCCTGATCATCCGTCCCCACAAATCCCATGAGATGGGCCGCCTGTTGCGCTTTCGGATAGAAACGCTTACTCTGCGCGTCGAATCCGATCCCTTTCAACGCAAGACGCGTCACCGCCTCCGCCTCCTCCAGAGGCGCCGAACGCTTGATGTAGAGCAACGACTTCTTTGAGCGTAATTGCGCACGGATCTTCTCGACAGGCAGGCTGAGCGCGGCTGACAGGGCTGCGGAGGTGCCTTCCGGATCCTCGACTTCGGCCGGCCGGACAAAGATCGACGCGGTCCCGATACTGATGGCCAGCTCCCGGCCGTTACGATCGTAGATCGTCCCGCGTCGGGCGACCGATGGAACCCGTCGCAAGGTCTGTCCGTTAGCGGCTTTGATCAGCTCCGGGTATCGATAGATTTGGAGGGAAAAGAGTTGGCCGGAGACGACCACGAGAGCTGCCGCCAACGAACAGAACAGCACGATCGCGCGACGTCGCAACAGGGCGCGCTTTGCCGCCGCTGGCGTGATCTCTTCTTTGTTGGACGATCTCTCGCGAGTACGGCGCCGCATCAGCATCTTACGCCTTCCTTAGGCTACTCGATCACGATCACTTGACCGGACTTGGGGCTCCCGAGTCCAAGCTGACGCCGGGCAATCTCCTCGACGCGACGGAGCGACTTCAGCTTGGCGACCTCAACGCGCAGCTCTTTCTGTTGTCGAATGAGCCCAGCGCGCTCCCCTGCAAGAGATTCTACCTGGTACCCCAGCCGGACCACCTGGACGTGCTGCCACACATAAAACAGGATGACGACCAGGACGGCCCCTCCCAACAACAGCGTCTGCAGCAGATCAAACCTTCGGATCTGATCAACCCGCGGTTTTATCAGGCTGCCTGCCCGGTCTCGCCCAACCGACGTCAATGCGGCAATACCGTAACTCCTCATCCCGTCCCCTCCTCTAGCGCCGTTCTGCGGCTCGAAGCTTTGCGCTCCGGGCGCGCGGATTGGCGTCGATCTCCCGTTCCGTTGGACCAACCGGCCGTTTAGTAAGAAGATGCACACGCGGCGGCTCCGAACGCGCCCATCCTCGAAACGCCTCCTTCACAATTCGATCCTCAAGAGAGTGAAAACTGATGACGCAGATTCTTCCTCCAGCGGTCAGCCACTGGACGGCCTCCTGCAGGCCGCGCATAAGCCTGACCAGCTCATTGTTCACGGCAATGCGTAACGCCTGGAAGGTTCGCGTCGCGACATGGATCCGCCGCGGCCAGGCGCGCCGCGGAACCGCCGTAGCGACCAAGCGCGCAAGTTGGGCGGTTGAGGTGGGCATCTGCGTCTGCCGCTCCTGTACGATCCGCGCCGCAATCCGTTTGGCCCACCGCTCCTCGCCGTATTCCTGCAACAGTCGTACAAGCTCGCGCTCCGAGATCCGGGCAAGCAACTCTGCCGCTGATCTCTCATCTCCCCCGCGATCCATCCGCATGTCCAGCGGTCCATCTCTCATAAAGCTGAATCCCCTGGAGGCATTATCGAGTTGAAATGACGACACGCCGAGATCGAACAGGATACCGTCAAACGGGGTCCATCCGCTCTCGGCGGCGATGGCGCCCAACCTTGCGAAATCGCCCTGAACCAATTCAACGCGGCCCCCGAAATGCCCGAGACGATCCCTGGCTAACGCCAACGCCTCGGCATCACGATCTATTCCGAACAGGCGGCCTGCCGGCGCGCTCTCTGCCAGTATGGCTTCCGCGTGCCCTCCCAATCCCACGGTGGCATCGAGGTAGCGCCCACCCGTCCGTGGCTGCAAAATGGCTAATGCCTCCTCCAGCAGGACCGGACGATGCCGGCCCTCGATCGTCACGTCTCCTTCCACACCGCCCCCACACCCAGCACCTATACCCGGATCCCCAGTTCCGCCAGCTTGCCGGCGTACTCCTCAGGATCTCGCTCCTGCGCGCAAAAGGATACCCAGCGCTCCCTGTTCCAGATCTCGATCTTATCCAATACCCCGACGATCATGACATCACGGCGCAGATCGGCCTTTCCTCTGAGTTGGGGAGGGATCAGGATTCGCCCCTGGCTGTCGATCATCGACTCAACCGCATGAGCAGAGATCAGACGAGCATACTCCCGGAATCGCTTATCCGAGTTGCCGTTATTCAGGAGATTCTGCTCGATCTGTTGCCAAGTTTTGATGGGGTAGGCGACGATACAGGCGTCAAAGAGGGGATCAACGAGGATCAGCTCACGCTCTCGCCGCCGCTTGAGAATCTCGCGGTATCTGGCCGGGATGCTGAGTCGTCCTTTGTCGTCGATAGCGTGTTCGAAGCTTCCACGGAACATGGGATCGCATCGCTTCTTTATGGAGGTCTATACCATTTTATCCCACCTCATCCCACTGTGCCGCAACGATATAAAAGCCGGTGTGCCTTGTCAAGTAAAATGTGAAAGGTTTTTGACCGGTGGGTACAAATACGCAACGCTGTGGAAGACTGCTCGGCTGCGATGCGAAACTTATGCGGTCAGGAGGCCGTAATCAGGAAATTATCAATGAGGCGCGTCTCGCCGAATCGCACGGCGAGCGCAACGAGTGCAGGGCCTTCAATGCAATCGAGCGGCTGTAGCGTCTCCGGATCGCATACGGCTACATAATCAATCCGCGCCAGCGGTTCAGTCTCGATCATTGCGCGCACGTCTTCGAAAATGGTTGCCGCGTTGCGCTCGCCATCCCTGATCCGCGTTTCCGCACGGCTGAGCGATGCATAGAGGACAGATGCCGCTCGTCGCTGCGGCGGCGTCAATCGAATGTTTCTGGAGCTCATTGCAAGGCCGTCGGCCTCTCGAACCGTCGGCAAGAGAACGATGTCGAGAGCCATATTCAGATCGGCTACCAGACGCCGAACCACCACTGATTGCTGGTAGTCCTTCTGCCCGAAATAGGCCCGGTGCGGCCCGATAAGATTGAACAACTTCGCGACGACTGTGGTCACGCCGCGGAAGTGGCCCGGCCGCGATGCGCCGCACAATCCCTTGGTGACCTCGGTCACGTCGACATATGTCTGAAATCCTTTCGGATAGATCGCTTCTGCGGACGGTGCGAACACCAGATCAACTCCTGCCTGCTCCGCCTGGGCCAGATCGCCATCCAGATCCCGGGGATAGCTGTCGAAATCCTCGCCCCGCCCGAACTGGATCGGATTCACGAAGACGCTCACCACAAGGATATCGTTGTCTGCGCGCGCCCACCGCATAAGCGAGACGTGTCCCTCGTGAAAGGCGCCCATCGTCGGCACAAGTCCGATGGTCTTCCCGTCGCGCCGGAGCGACTCACAGCGGCGCTGGATCGCGGACGGATCGTCAATCGTCTGCACGGCGCTTCCTCATCCTCTCGCTCTCCCCGAACCCCAAATCCCCCCCAACCCCCCTTTGATAAAGGGGGGCGAGGGGGGATTTTTACATCTCCTGCAACGCTCGTTCGGTCTCCTGGTCGATCGAGTAGGTGTGCGCGGCCTCTGGGAATCGGCGCTCGATCACGTCCTGCCGGTAGCGGCTTACTGCATCGCTGATGATCCCCGCTAGATCGGCGTACCGCTTTGTAAATTTCGGGACGAAGCGATCAAAGAGCCCAAGCAGATCGTGAAGAACCAGGACCTGACCGTCGCAGTTCGGTCCGGCGCCGATCCCGATGGTGGGTACCGTCAACCTGTTGGTGATGACCCCGGCGAGCGCGCCGGGAATCGCCTCAAGCACAATGGCGAAGGCCCCAGCCTTTTCAAGCGCCAGGGCGTCCTCAAGGATGCGGCGAGCGGCGTCAAGTCCCTTCCCCTGAACCTTCAATCCCTCCTGCAGCACGGCCGTTTGCGGGGTAAGCCCGACGTGGCCCATGACCGGAATCCCGGCGTCCACAATCGCCCTCACGCACGGCAGCGAGGGCCACCCGCGCTCCACCTTGACGGCATGAGCCAGACCCTCTTTAATGAACCGTCCGGCGTTCCTGATCGCATCGGCCGGTTCGGCCTCATACGACATGAACGGCATATCGGCGATCACCATGGACCGCGTGACGGCGCGGGTCACCGCCCTGGTCATCATCAGCATCTCGTCCATGGTAACCGGGATCGTCGTCTCATACCCCAGGACGGTCATCCCCCCGGAGTCGCCCACCAGGATCAGATCGATCCCGGCGCGATCCACCAGCAGCGCCATCGGGTAGTCATACGCTGTCAGCATGGTGATCTTCCGCCCTTCGCGCTTCATCTGCTGCAGTGTAACCGTCCTGACCGTCTGATCGGTCATGATCGATCTCCCCTTTCACCTTCGCCGCGCATCGGATTATCCGCCAGCGCCTACAAGAAGCACTCAGCTATTAGCCGTCAGCTTTCAGCCAAGAACACGTGAACGGGAGGGATCGTCCCCTTTGGCGGGAGGCTGGGTTGGGCATTACCTGCGGTATGTCCTTACTTGGCTGACCGCTGAACGCTTATCGCGTCTCGGTCCGTACTACCGGGATCCGAGCGGGACATAGTATTGGGTACCCGGCCGTACCGTCTCAATCTGTCTGACCAGGTCTTCAAAATCCTCCTTATGCTTGACGAAGTCGATCTCATTGGTATTGACGACCAGGAGCGGCGTCGTCGAGTAGTGAAAGAAAAAATGGTTGTAGGCTGCGTTCACATCCTCCAAATACGACCGTTCAAGTTGCCGCTCGGAGGCCCTCGCCCGCGATTGAATCCGCCGAATCAGGACATCAGTGCTCGCCTGCAGATATAGGACAAGGTCGGGCTTGACGACGCGCGTCTCCAGAAGCGGTTGCAACCGCTCATAGAGCGCCAGCTCGTTGTCGTCAAGCGTCAGATACGCGAAGATCTTATCCTTGACAAACAGATAGTCGCTGACCAGCGACTGCTTAAACAGATCGACCTGGGCAAGCTCCTGTTGTTGACGGAACCTGTTCAACAGATAGTAGAGCTGGGTCTGAAAGGCATACCGACGCATGTCGGTATAGAATTGAGTAATAAAAGGATTCTCATCCGGACCCTCCAGTAACGCTCTGGCTTGCAGGCGCTCCGCCAGCAGCTCGGCCAGGCTCGTCTTACCGACACCGATCGGACCCTCGACTACGATGTAGCGAGGTTTGAGCGCGCGGCCCATCATTGACTCATTCTCCCCCGACCCTATACACGCCTGGCCGCCGGCGCCAACGGCCGGACAACCGACGGATCGTCGAGACGATCGAGCAACTGCTGCATCGTGACACCCAAAATAGGATGGCAAAGATCCGGATCAAGTTCGCACAGCGGGGCTAGAACGAAACGTCGCTGATGGAGTCGCGGGTGAGGAAGGACGAGGTCCGACGTGTCCACAACCTGCGAACCCATGAGCAACAGGTCGAGGTCGATACTCCGATCTACACCGTGCGCCCGCTCCGCGGCGCGGCCCATGCCCTGTTCGATCCGCTGCAATTCCGACAGCAACGCTCCCGGTGTGAGCGCCGTCTGCACAGAGACGACCCCGTTAAGAAACCAGCCGCCTGAGGCCGGGGGAACCGGCGCTGTCTCATACAGCAATGAGGCGCGTAATGCTGTGACCCCCGTGATCTCTGATATAGCTCTGATCGCCGCTTGACAGTACTGGATCCGGTCACCCAGATTGGACCCGATCCCGATATAGGCGCGATCGCTCATAACCAAAGGGGTTAGGGGTTAGGGTATAGGGTATAGAAGAACATTGATGCGTCCCCTAACACTATGAGGGCTTAAGATTCGAGGCGGCTATTCGCTCGACCGCCTCCTGAATCCTGGAGACATCCACCGTTAGGGCTGCGCGAATGTACCCCTCACCGCTCCGGCCGAATCCGGTCCCTGGAGTCATCACAATACCGGTCTGGGAAAGCAGTGCGGAGGCCAGGGAGGCTGAGGTATGCCCCTCCGGGACGCCGATCCAGATGTAGAAGGTCGCCTTGGGCCGTTCGACCGCAAACCCGAGCGCCGATAGGCCGTCCACCAGCGCATCGCGTCGCGCTTTATAAACGGCCCGCATCGCCTCGACGCACTCCTGCGGACCGTTAAGCGCCGCGATAGCCGCCTCCTGCACTGCCTGGAAGACTCCGGAGTCCAGGTTTGTCTTGATCCGGCCAAGGCCGGACAGTACCTCACGGCAACCGACCGCAAATCCGATTCGCCACCCGGTCATGTTGTAGGTCTTGGATAGCGAATGATACTCGATGGCGACGTCCTTCGCCCCCTCTACCGCCAGCAGGCTCTCCGGAAGGTAGCCGTCATACGCCATCTCGGAATAGGCCGCGTCGTGGCACAGAATCAGCCCATGCCTACGCGCAAAGTCGACCGCCTCGGCAAAAAAGGCCCTGGACGCCACAGCCGCCGTCGGATTATTTGGGTAGTTCAGGAACATGAGCCGAGCCTTCTTCAGCACCTCCGACGGGATCGCCTCAAGGTCCGGCAGGAACGACCGTTCCCGCGTAAGCGGCATGAAGTACGGGATCCCGTCAGCAAAGACGGTTCCTGCCTGGTAGACCGGATAGCCGGGATCGGGCACCAGGACAACATCGCCAGGATCGATGAACGCCAAGGGGATGTGGCCGATCCCCTCTTTCGAGCCGATAAGGCTCAGAACCTCGGTCGCCGGATCAAGTGTCACGCCGAACCGTTTGCTGTACCAGTCGGCCACTGCCTGTCGAAAGCTGAGCATCCCCTCATATGAAGGGTACTGGTGGTGTCGCGGGTCGGCCGACGCCTCCTGCATCCTGGCGACGATGTGCGACGGTGTCGGCAGGTCGGGATCGCCGACGCCCAGGTTGATAATATCCATCCCGCGACGGATCGCGTCCTGCTTCAAGCGGTCAATCTCAGCAAAGAGATACGGTGGCAGCTTCGACAGCCGCTGTGCCACGCTAAAGGGATTTCCCATACCTGTCTTCTCCTCTTAGATTCGCGATCAGCTATCAGTCGTCAGCTTTCAGCCACAACCGTGTTGCTCAGCCGGCCGATCCCCTCCACCTCGATCTCGATCGTATCGCCGGGCCGCATTGGACCGATTCCCGACGGGGTACCAGTCGTAATGACATCTCCCGGATAGAGGGTCATGACCGAAGAGACAAAATGGATCAGGTGCGGCACCTCAAAGATCAGGTTATTGATATTTGACTCCTGTCGGATCACACCGTTCAGGAGCGCCCGGATGAGCGCGTCGGAGAGGTTCAGATCCGTCTCAACCCAGGGGCCGAACGGCGCAAAGGTGTCGAACGATTTTGCGCGGGTCCACTGTCCGTCTTTGCGCTGCAGGTCTCTGGCCGTCACATCGTTCACGCAGACATACCCCAGGATGTAGCGATGCGCCTTCTCGACCGGTACGGCCCTCGCGGTCCGCTTCACCACGATCCCCAGCTCCGCCTCATAATCCAGCCGCCTGCATGACTTCGGATGGATGATCCGGCCACGATGAGGGAGCGACGCGCTCGACGGCTTCAGGAAGATAATCGGCTCGTCCGGGGCTTCCAGCCTCATCTCCTCGGCATGGTCGCGATAGTTCAGGCCGACCCCCACAATCTTGGAGGGTTCGGTCGGCGTAAGGAACCTGATTCGCTTCAGCGAATGCGACCGATCCGTTACGATGAACTTCCCGAAGATATCGCCCTCGATCTCCCGGACGACGGAATCCTCGACCACACCGTACCGTGTTTGCTTACCGGCAACAAATCGCACAATACGCATAGTTCAAGCCTTCAGCTCTCAGCGATCAGCTTCCCTACGAACGCTCTCGTAATCCCAGAACATCCTGCATATCGTACAAGCCGGGCGGGCGACCGAGGACCCACCGCGCGGCGCGCAGTGCGCCGCGCGCAAAATTATCCCGACTGTGGGCCCGGTGCGTAACCTCGATCCGCTCCCCCATGCCGTCGAAGATTACGGTATGGTCCCCGACCACATCTCCGGCACGTAGCGCATGGATTGCGATCTCCTCTTTGCCTCGCGCGCCGACCATGCCCTTTCGACCATAGACCCCCACCCTGTCCAGATCACGACCCAGCGTCTCGGCGATGACCTGCGCCATTTTCAACGCAGTTCCGCTCGGGGCGTCCTTTTTGAGCCGGTGGTGGGTCTCAACGATCTCGATGTCGTACCCTTCCCCCAGAACCGCGGCCACCTCAGCGAGGACCTTGAAGACGAGATTAACCCCGATGCTCATATTGGGCGAGAGCACGCACGGCACAGCCGAGCCGTGTTCCCTGATCCTGCTCAGATCGGCGGCGCTGAACCCCGTCGTCCCAACTACGACGGGTACCTTCTCCCGGGCGGCGACGGCCAGATGACTTAAGGCGGCTTGCGGGGCAGTGAAGTCGATCACCACCTGCCCTTCACTCACCACCGCACCCAGATCGCCGACAACCGGAACGCCCAACTTCCCGATCCCCGCCACCTCACCGGCATCCTGTCCGATACTTGCACTGTTCGGCTGTTCGACGGCCCCAACCAAGGCAAAATCGTCTGCCTCACGGATCATGGCGATGATTCGCCCGCCCATCCGTCCAGCGGCACCACAGACAATCGCGCGTATCATTGAGAGCCGCCGGACCAGGCTGAAGGCTGAAGGCTGAAGGCTGAAGGAGCGTTCACGAGAGCAGACCGTAGGCCCGCATGGCAGCCTTGAGCCGGTTCAGGTTGGGCTCGCTCATCGGGCAGAGCGGCAGACGAAGCTCACCGCTCACCATTCCCAATATTGCCATGGCGGTTTTGACCGGAATCGGGTTGGTCTCGTAAAACATCGCCTGGCAGAGCGGGAACAGCTTAAGGTGGATCTCCCTGGCGCGCTTCCAGTCGCCGCTGAGGAATGCGCGGGTCAGGTCGGCCACATCGCGCGGTACGATGTTGGCAACTACCGAAATGACGCCTCGCCCCCCCACCGCCAGGAGCGGCAGCGTCAGGGTATCGTCCCCAGACAGAAACGAAAGCCGGTCTCCGCACAGGACGATGTCCTGGGTCATCTGCTCCAGGTTACCGGTCGCCTCCTTCATGCCGACGATGTATAGATGGTCTGCCAGCGCCGCCAGTGTCTCCGGCAGCATGTTGATCCCCGTCCGCCCCGGAATATTGTAAAGAATCAGCGGCAGCTCGGCCGCATCAGCAACAGCGCGGCAATGCGCGACAAGCCCCGCCTGTGTCGGCTTGTTGTAGTAGGGGAGCACCAGGAGCGCGCCATCCGCTCCCGCCTGCTTGGCATAGCGGGTTAGGTCAATCGCCTCCGCCGTGCTGTTCGAGCCGGTTCCGGCGACGACCGCAATGCGCCGATTGACCGCCTCAATCGTCAGCTCGATCACCCGCCGGTGTTCGTCATGACTGAGCGTCGGGGACTCTCCGGTCGTCCCGCACGGAACCAGGACATCGGTGCCGTTGTTGATGTGAAACTCCACCAACTCACGGAGGGTTGGTTCGTCGACCCGTCCGCCCTTGAAGGGGGTCACCAACGCCACCATCGAACCCTGGAATATTCTCTTCATGCGATCTCCCGTCAGTGCAGTTTCGAGTCTCGGGTTTTGGGTTTTGAAGTTCTCGAAACTCGGAACTCCAAACCAGAAACTAGTCCAACAGTGCGTCCGCCATCAGTTCACCCTGATAGACCAGCCGGACCTGCCCCTCGAAAAAGACCTCCTGATAGTCAGGCCCGTTCCCGGTAAACGACACCGTGAGTATCTCGCCACTCCTCACCCGCACCTGTACGGGGGAAGAGACGAGTCCTAATGCGGCTGCGACCAGTGCCGAGGCGATCGTTCCCGTACCACAGGCCAGCGTCTCATCCTCGACGCCGCGTTCATAGGTCCTGATAGTCAGCGTATGCCCGTTAAGGACTGTGACAAAATCGACATTGGTTCCCGCCGGTTGAAACGCCGGATGAAACCTAATGGTGCGTCCCAGAGTCCGGACTGCGACCGCCTCCAGGTCCTCACACAAGAGGACAGCATGCGGGACGCCCGTATTGATGCTGTGGATCTCCCGCAGATCGCCATCCGCCTCAATCGACCGGTGAAGGCGGATATCTCGCGGCTGACTGGTCTGAAGTTTGACCCTGGAACCATCTACCTGGGCTCGAATGAGTCCGGCCAGCGTTTCAAAGGTCATGTCAGATCCGGCAATTCCCAGCATCTCGGCAAACCTGGCCACGCAACGGCCGCCATTGCCGCACATCTCCGCCTCGCTGCCGTCGGCGTTCAAGATACGCATCCGGAAGTCCGCCGTCGCGGAAGGCTCCACCAGGATCAACCCATCCGCTCCTACCGAGATCCGCCGCCGGCAGAGCCGCTCGGCCAGCGTTCTCGGCTCGATATCGAGCCGACCACCGCGGTTGTCGATCATGATGAAATCGTTCCCGCTCCCGCTCATCTTCACAAAGCTCAGCTTGTCCATCCTGCCGCTACCCTACCTCGCACTCCAAATCCCCCCAACCCCCCTTTGATAAAGGGGGGCGAGGGGCGATTTTGCACTTCGCACGTTCTTCTATAGCTCCTCTGGGAGCCGCTCATTACGGATCAGATCCTCATAGCTCTCCCGCTCGCGGATCGTAAACCAGCGGTCGCCCTTGACCAGGATCTCCGGCGGCCTGGGTCGGCTGTTATAGTTGGATGACATCGTGTGACCGTAGGCGCCGGCGCTCATCACGACCAGCAGTTCGCCCGGCTCAGGAAGCGGCATCGACCGGTCCTTGGCCAGAAAATCTCCCGACTCGCAGACGGGGCCCACCACATCGGCCACCACCGTTTCCCGCCCTTTTTCGCGTCGCGCAGGGAGGATGGAGTGGAATGAGCCGTACAGACTTGGGCGGACCAGGTCATTCATCCCGGCATCGACCACGATAAAATGTTTGGCCGGAGTACGCTTGTCGTAGAGCACCTTCGTCACCAGAACTCCCGCATTCCCGACAATCACCCGCCCAGGCTCCAGGACGATGGTGCAGCCCAGATCCTTGATGACCGCAATCATCGCTTCCGCGAAGACCCGTGGCACAGGCGGATCCTCATCCTTGTACGTGATCCCGAGCCCGCCGCCGACATCCAGGTATTTGATCGCGAAGCCATGCTCCCGCAGTTCGGCAATCAGTCCGGCTATCTTTGCCAGACTGTCCACAAAGGGCGCGATCTCGGTGATCTGGGACCCGATATGCTGGTGGACACCCACAACCTCGACATGGCGCAGTTCCCTGGCAACCCGATACTCCTCCATCGCCAACGAGATGTCGATACCGAATTTGCTCTTCTTGAGCCCGGTGGAAATATACGGATGTGTTTTGGGATCGACGTCCGGGTTGATCCGCAGCGCCACCCTCGCCTTCGTCCCCATGGCCCCGGCTACGTCGTTCAACAGGCGGAGTTCCTGTGGAGACTCTACGTTAAACATCAGGATATCGGACTTCAGGGCAAACTCCATCTCGTCGCGGGTCTTGCCCACTCCAGCAAAGACGATCCGGCTTGGCGGGATGCCGGCCCGCAAGGCGCGATACAGCTCCCCGCCCGATACGACATCAGCTCCGCCTCCGAGGTCGGCGAAGAGCTTCAAGGTTGCGCCGTTCGAGTTGGCCTTCATCGCAAAACAGACCAGGTGAGGGATGTCGGCAAACGCCTGGTCAAAGGTCCGGAAGTGGTGCGTGAGCGTCGCGTGGCTATACAGATAGAACGGGGTACCGACCGCTTGAGCGATCTGTTCGATCGGCAGTTCTTCGCACGTAAGATAATCGTCGCGATACTGGAAATGATGCATGCAGTACTCTCCTGGTGTGTTGTTATCCGTTGAATTTTGGCACAGGGGGCGCGAGGAGTCAAAAGGAAAGTGGGAGATGTGAGGCGAGGAGAGCGAGGTTTAGATGAAACAGGAACGATAGGTGCTCCATACTATTGATCCTTGCATAAGTAATGCGGGCTGTAGATGTCTCTGTTCCGTTCATGGTGAGCCCGTCTAACCACGAACGGAACAGCCCTCGACAGGCTTAGACTGAACGGATAGGCGTGTGATTTGTCTTTCATTACTGATGCAGGCTTCAATAAGTCCTATAGTGTCCCATCAGTTCCTTTACAGTGATTGTCATTCCGGACTTGACCCGGAATCCAGCCTTTGTGTGCTGGATTCCCGCTCCCCGCTTTAAGCATGTGGGGACAAGCTTCGCGGGAATACCGCATGCGTTGCTGCTGCGCACCCATGACCATGAAAGTCGACGCCCTGCACCCCCTCTATCCTCTCCCCCTCGTTGGGGAGAGGAGATCTTCTTTAATCCCTCTTGCTCGCCCCTTTGGAGAGAGGGTTGGGGTGAGGGGACTTTCTGGGCAATACCCCATGCGCCGCTGGCGCACCCATGGGGATGAAAGGTGTAACGCCCA
>CABIKM010000007.1 GCA_902196205.1 Candidatus Methylomirabilis lanthanidiphila
TCCGCTGCAGTCCGGTCGGATGTTATGAGGATCTTTCAAAGACTATTTTATAGTCTATGATAGCTCCCCCTCCCCCAATTCCGATTATTGATCACGCCGGCGTTGAGGCCCCCGCTATCCCGTTGAGCAGGTTGCCGCCATCCGGTGAAGAAGCGCCGATCAATTCCTTCGTACAAGGGTCAAGAGGTCGCGCCACTCCTCGCACAACAGGATGTGAAGCCTCTACAGGTGGAGAAGGGATCTGTCATGATTCTTTCTTTATCTCTCTTCTCTTCTGCATCTCACCTACGCCAATAAATGGTACAGCCCCGGCGCCTGTAACCTGGGGGAGTATCCCATTCCATTTCTCTATAGCCCTGAGATTGGCCTCTACCTTTCTCAGCTCTATAAGATCTAGTGAAATATTTGCCCTCTGCAGCCTCAAGGACTCCGCCTCTGCCTTCGCTGCAGCAATCTTCTGTTCTGCTTCTATCTTTATCCTCTCAAGGTCCCTCTGTGCCTTCAGTGCAAGCTGTTCTGCGGTCTGCTTTGACTCAATGGCTTCCATAAATACCTTGGAGAAGCTAAACCCGACGATAGAGAACGCATCAACTACTATGTTGTGCACCAGGAGCCTTTCAGTAAGCGTTGCTTTCATTGCATCGCTGACTACCGCCCTCTTTGTAATAAGCTCTTCTGCTGTATACCTGGCTGTCACAGCCTTTACTACCTCCTGCACTGCAGGGTCTATGATTCGCTCTTTAAAGTGTATACCGATGGACTGATAGACAGTGTTCGCCTTATCTGGAAGTATATGATAGTTAATCGCAACAGTAGAGCTTACATCCTGAAGGTTGGATGATGCTGCTGCTGCCTCAGTCGTTGCCTTCTGCACCTTGACATCTACCGCGATAATCTGCTGCATTATAGGTATCCTGAAATGCAGTCCTTCATTAAGCACATCCTCCTGAACAGCGCCAAAATTCATAACAACCCCTCTTTCACCAGCCCCAACCTGAATCCATGGCCGAAAAAGCAGGGACAGCACCAGAATTGCTCCAATAATCAGGACCAGTCTCATAGGTCCCTTCATCATATTCATTATGTCCTTAGCGCTGACATACTCATCTCTCTCACCCATACACTACCTCCTTTTTAGTTATTGCGGCTGTTTGGCACGTCTGTCAACGTCGAGGCTCGTTCTACAATTGTCCTCGCCTTCATGGGGCATCGTCGATATTCCGCGATTTACGCTCCTCGATCCGTTGCTCGAGTTCGGCACACGGTCACCAACTTTGAGGTCGGCCAAGCGCTTCGCCGCCCGTCCCTCCTTAATGACTGTCTGATCCGTGACCCAGGCACCCACGACCAGGGTATCCGCCTTCCCTGTTGGCACCGCCACCACAAGGGTGTTGCTTTTCAACAAATTGAAATTGGACCGGCAAAAGCCCCTTCACCCGCTCCTTCGAAGTCAACGCTGATCGCCCATCCCGGTTGCACTGCCGCAGGAGTTCGTCAAACCCGCCGTGCAGCATGTTTGAGGAAATAAAAAAGCCGCCTCCGCTTCGCGCGGATGGCGGCCCGACCACCCTCTATCCTCCGGAAATCGCTGACCGCTATCCCCGGACCTCTTAGGAGAGATCTATTGTAAGATTATTGCATAACAATTGGTTTGATGACCAGCGAAAACCCACAATACAATATGTTGCACGGATTGGCGCGGAGACGCTTGATGTTGCCATAACTCCAGTTAACAGGTTGCAGCCATCCATCGAAGAAAGGTAATCACTTCCTTCACGTCCCGCACGTAATAGTGAGCCTTTGATCCCACATGGGCGCCAACCTGTATCGTGATGTCCTCAGCCAGCGCCCCGAATGCACCTCCACCCGTGTGATCGTCACCAATGTAAATCGGCAGGACTGCGCGTCGTTGAATTTCCTTCATCAACCACAGCGCGGCATGACCTTTTATCCAGGTGAGCCTGGGGCAGAGTTCGATCACCTTCCTTCCGTAGAGGACGGTCAGTTCCGAAGAGCGAACAAGGGGCAGTATGTCGCGCACGAATATCCCCATGAGATGACTCTCCAGATCGGTAGGCACCAACCGGTAATGCAGGCTGACCGAAAGACCTTTGTCCTTGACGAGCGCGCCAGGGATATCTGCGACTACACTAGCAAGCTGGGACCCAATACGGGCGACGGTTTCCTGGAACGACCGCGGTACGATAACCTTGGCCTGCCGACCAGCTTGCCACATCTCCCGTCCGTGATTGCCGATATAGATCAGGTTTCGCACCCCAACACGCCGCCGCAGCTCGTTGAGCGGTCGTTCGCTGATCACGGCAACCGTGATTCGAGGATGGCGTGAGAGCGCCCGGAGCACCGACCGTGTCGGAGCGGGAAGCGTCGCCTGCTCCGGGGTGGGGGCGATCCGCGTCAGCGTACCGTCGTAATCCAGGAGCAGCAGCGTGTGACTACTGCCCACTATTTCCGCCGCAACCCGCGGCCATTGAGACCGTAGCTGTTCCATTGGGACTTAGGGGGTTCAGGCCATTGAGACCTGCGACTCCTCAATACGAATCTGAATGAGGTCAGTAACTAGATCAACCTCAACGTGATATTCATGTTCCGTAAAATAAAAAAGCCGCCTCCGCTTCGCGCGGATGGCGGCCCGACCACCCTCTATCCTCCGGAAATAGCTGACCGCTATCCCCGGACCTCTTAGGAGAAATCCGTTAGAGCTTTATACCATAAAAATTGGTGTGATGACCAGCGAAACCCCCCAGTGACCTCGCTAGGCGTCAGTCTCTGATTTCTCAACGAATTACCCGAAGCACCCATAGAGGTCGCTGAATCACAGTGATCCGACAACTGATCGGTCACCAAAGAGAACATCATGATAAGCTCCAGCGTGGCGCATTATTTGGCGCACCGGAACCCCAGGTCGTTGATGCGTCGATAGACGTGGCCGATGGCCGTCCGACGGGTTGTTCGGACATGCCACGGCGGATGGTACCAACTGCCGCCGCGCTCGACTCGACTGCCTCTCGCGTTCAGATCCTCTCGACCGTCGCGGGGGTCGTAGGGGTAGGGCTTGTACAGCGACGATGTCCATTCCCAGACATTGCCGGACATATCCATAGCACCATAGGGCGACGCGCCCTTTGCATAACTTCCGACCGCTGTGATCCTCCCTGGCGTGTAGCCGGCATTGGCGCGTTCAGCCTCGAAGTCATTGCCCCACGGGTATCGCCGGCCGTCGGTGCCGCGAGCCGCCTTTTCCCACTCCGCCTCGGTCGGTAGGCGCTTGCCGACCCATCGGCAGTACGTCAATGCCTGCTGCCAACTCACAATCGTCACCGGCAGGTTGGCCTTTGTGGGATCATCGTAACCTCGATTGGGAGGCCGAGTGCAAGGACCGGCCTCGATGCACCGCAGGTAGCGGGTGTTCGTCACCTCAAACTTGTCGATCGAGAAGTGTTCCACAAAGACCTTCGCGGCCGGTTTCTCATTCTCGTCGGCCTCGGGATCATCGGAGCCTATAATGAACTCACCTGCCGGAACGGCCACCATCTCCACGTCGTCTTGAACCGGCGGTGTTGCAGCAGCGTTCCGGAGAGCAAAGGTGAATAGTGGAACCATGAGTGCCATGAGAGTTGTGAGCTTCATCTGTCGTCACTCCTCCTTTGATGTGCTTATCGCCTTTCCAGATCGTGTCAACCGTACGCAATCGCCTCGGTTGGGACGCTGAGCGTAGCGTAGACTCGATGATTGCTTCTCAAGCAAAGCAAGGAGTTGCGCTCCTCTCATGAGTTGTATGCGTAACTTCGGTTAGCGGCTGCCAAGGTCGAGCGTTATCCTATTGTCCTGTTTGAGGAAATAAAAAAGCCGCCTCCGCTTAACGCGGATGGCGGCCCGACCACCCTTTACCCTCCGGAAAAAGCCAATCGCTATCCCCGGACCTCTTGGAGAAATCTGCCACAATTCTATACCATAACAATTGGTTTGATGACTAGCGAAAACCCCTAACATGTTGCACAGATCGATGCGGAGACGCTTGACCTTGCCGTGACTCCAGTTAACAGGCTGTACCCATCCACCGGAGGAACGCAGCCACTTCTTTCACACCCCGCACGTAATAGTGGGCCTTCGATTCCCCATGGGCGCCGACTCGTATCGTGATGCCTTCGGCTAGTGTCCTAAATGCATCTTCATCGGTCACATCGTCACCGATGTAAATCGGCAGGACCGATCGTCGGCGGATTTGCTTTATCACCCACAGCGCGGCATGACCTTTTGTCCAGTTGAGTCTGGGGCGAAGTTCGATGACTTTCTTTCCGTGAAGGACTGTCAGTCCCGATGAGCGAGCAAGGGGAAATATTTTGCGCGCGAAGACCCCCATGAGGTGACTCTCTAATCTGTGAGGCACCAACCGGTAATGCAGGCTGACCGAGAGGCCTTTGTCCTCGACCAGCACGCCAGGGATCTCGGCCACGAGACTGGCGAGCTGAGACCGAATACGGGCGACAGCTTCCTGGGAAGAGCGTGGCACGATTACTCCCGCCTGCCGACCATCTTGCTCCATCTCCAGTCCGTGATTGCCGATATAGATCAGGTCTCGTACCCTGATCAGCCGTCGCAGCTCGTCGAGCGGTCGTCCGCTGATCACGGCGACCGTTATTCGAGGATGGTGTGACAGCTCCCGGAGCACTGAACGTGTCGAAGCGGGAAGCGTCGCCTGGTCCGGGGTGGGGGCGATCTCCGTCAGTGTGCCATCATAATCCAGGAGCAGCACCGTATGACTACTGCTCACGATTTCCGCCGCGACCTGCGCCCACTGAGACCAGAGCCATCTCATCGGGGCTTCCGGATTCCAGCGATTGAGGCCTGCGACTCCTCAACACGAACTTGCACGAGGTCCGTAATGAGATCAGCGGCCCATCGATACACGTTGCGCTCCCTCACTATGTCACGCATCCGCCGCATGCGAACAGCTTGCTCTCCCTTGGCCATGTTTAGGGCTGCGTAGATGGCGTCTGCGATCTCTTCAATGTCGTAGGGGTTGACGATAAGGGCATCGCACAGCTCGCGAGAAGCCCCGGTAAATCGACTCAATATCAGGACGCCTTGTTCATCCTCCCGAGCCGCCACGAACTCCTTCGCCACTAGGTTCATCCCATCGTGGAGCGATGTCACCAGGCACACATCGGCGGCCTTATAGAAGAGCCGGATCTCCTTGCTGGTGTGGTGCCGTTTTAGGAGAAGAATGGGTTTCCAGTTACCATTCTGGAAGCGCCAGTTGATGCGATCCGACTCGGCCTCGATGGCGGCGATCAGGTCCTGATACTGCTTGATATGGGTGCGGCTCGGCGCCCCGACTTCCACGAAGGTAAATTCCCCCTGGAACTTCGGGTATTTCTCCAAAAACCGCTCGATACCTCGCAGACGTTCAAGCAGTCCTTTGGTATAGTCAAGGCGGTCGACGCCTACGGCAAGATAGTGTGCCCGGACGCCGAATTCCATAAGCAACGCGTCCTTGCTCCGTGGCTCCACTGTGCCTTCGCCCGGCACCGCGCTGTCATCCAGAAAGGCGATGCTGATCGGGAAGGGTTTGACATACGTGGTGGAGTTACCCCGCCTGACGGCAAAGTGCTCCCACTCGATACGTGATTCCAGCACTCGGTCCACCGTTTCCAGAAAATTGTTGCAATGGAACTGAATGTGGAACCCAATCAGGTCTGCACCCAGCATCCCATGGAGCAGCTCGCGCTGCCACGGACAGATACCAAACGATTCCGGATTGGGCCATGGGATATGCCAGAAGATCCCCACGCGCGCATCAGGTCGCCGTTCCTTGATCAGCCTGGGCAGGAGGGCAAAGTGATAATCTTGAATGAGCACGCACGGCTCTTCAACGCCTTCGAGCTCCGTCAACGTGACCTGCGCAAACTTGTCGTTCACATCCCGATAGTATTGCCAGTCGTCGGCCCGAAAGACGGGCCGGGTGTGGGCGATGTGGCAGAGAGGCCATAGGCCTTCATTGGCAAACCCATAATAGTAACCCTTTTCTTCCGCCTTCGTCAGCCACACTCTCCTCAAGGTGTATTTGGGCTCTGCAGGGGGAACCCTGAGCCTGTCTGCGTCATCCACGACCAGGCTATCGGCGTCGCCGCTCCCATGGGCAATCCATGTGCCCTCACAGGCGGCCAGCACAGGCTCCAGCGCGGTGACCAGCCCGCTCGCCGGAACGAGACAATCGATCTGTTTACCCCGCTTCACATGAATGTAGGGCTCGCGGTTGGAGATGAGAAAGATCGGTCTTCCCTGCAGTTTGCTCCGCAGATGTTCCTTCAATGATCTGGGAGTCCAGAGCGCTTCCCCACCTTGTCTGAGCTTGATTTCTTCGGCAGCCGCTTTCGCGGCCGACAGGCTCTTTGCCAAATGCGTGACCTCCGTCGCCAGCGGGTTCAAGAGATCTTTCCTGGAGAGTGACGAGGCATCGACTACCTCCCCTTTGCGGAGTCGTTTGATCCACTCCGCCATTCTTGCGATGGACCCGATGAGGGTCCAGCGTATAACGAACAGCGCCGTCAACGAGATCAAGAGGGCTTGAACCAAAAGTCGCAGGAAATTAGTTTGCCAAATCTGGCGAAGACGGTGCTGGATATAGTTCGCATCATGGAAAAGCGTAAGAGCCCCGGCGATCTGCGCCTCGGGGCGAAGCGGCAGAACGTACACATACATCAGCTTATCACCGATGGTGATAACATCACCCGTTTCGCGATCTGCAGCTATTGCCTCGATCACGCTCTTTGGAGCTGTTGCGACATGGGCAACGAGCGTTTGCGTGACCGCCAGAGGGAGCCCCTTCGTATCGTACACGGCGACTCCGGCGAGCCTTTCCCGGTTCCCGAACTTCTCGACAATCCGTTGGAGCCGCGCCGAGTGGCCTTGTCCGACCAAGGGCTCGACGGTCTCCCCCAGGCTCTCAGCCAACAGCGCTGTCCGGCGCTCAAGATCGCCCATCTGCCGCTGCCTCTCCTGACGGACCTGCAGCAGCGTAAACGCTACCACAATCACGCTCACGGTCGTCACGATTGCCAGCACAAGCCGCAGAGTAATCCGCATTTGCCTGTCCTCTCGTCCCGATCAATTCCTTCGCACAACGGTATGCTGCGTAAAGACATCCACCCTGATGCCGGCCGTGCCGGCTGTCTCTCCATCAACGGGCAGACGACCCCCCCTCGGCCGCCGGGTGGACGTGGACCACCCGCTGCGGGAAGGGGATCTCGATCCCCTCCTTCTGAAAGCGGGTGAAGATCCGTTTTCGCAGCTCATGCTGCACCAGATACTGGTCGACGAACTCGTTGACCTGCACGATGAGCGTGAAGTCGAGAGACGACTCGCCGAACCCTGGAATGAACCGGACGAAAGGGGCCGGTTCAGCCAGCAGTCCGGGAACATGCCCTATGGCAGAACTGGCCTCTTCCACCAGGATCGCTTCGATCTTACCGGGATCACACGCATAACTGACATTGATTGGAATCAGGACCGACATCCGCTTCTCAGGAAGATGGTAGTTGGTCAGGATGGTATCGGCCAGCTTGGCGTTGGGGACGATGACCATGTTGTTGTGCAACATGCGGATCCGTGTGGTCCGCCAGCCGATGTCGGTCACGTACCCCTCCTGGCCGGATTCCAGTTTTACGTAATCTCCGACCCGAAGCGGCTTTTCCACCAGAAGGTGAATCCCGGCAAACAGGTTGGCCAGAGAACCCTGGAGCGCCAACGCTACGGCGATCCCGCCGACGCCTAATGCGGTCAGAATCGGCGTGATCGAGATCCCCAGCGTATTCAACAGGATCAGTGCGCCACAGACGTAGACGACCCCTTTCACGAGTCCGGTAGTGAGGCCTGTTACCCCCACCTCGACACCCAGGCGATCGGCATACGTGCGCGTGGCCGCCGCCAGGAACCGACCGACGGCCAGCGTTACCGAGACGACCAGCAGCACGGCCACGCCGTCGTTGATCAGCTCTACGATTCTGGGCGGCAAGGAGCCGACCATGGCTACGCCGATGTACAGCCCAAGCGCGAGGCCCCACAGAAGACTGGGCACCCGGAACGCCTCCAGCGCCAGGTCATCGACCTTGCCTTCTGTTCTATCAGCCAGTGTCCTGAGGGCCCGAAGTCCGGCCCGTCTCAGCGCCAGCACGGCGGCGGTCGCCCCGAGCGCGGCCGCCGTTGCGATCGCCAGTTCAAAGATGATTGTCCGCTCAATCACTCTTTTGCCCTCATCAGCACCCTTCTTAATGGCTGCATCGAAGCGCAAGAACCGACTCACTTACCAACTGCATGGTGCCGCGCTTGCGCCTGTGTAGATCAATGCTGATGCGCGCCAGCGGTCAAGCCCTTCAAGTAGGCCACCAGATCGATCAATTGCTGGGTCGTCATCGTATCGTTGTAGCTGGGCATCTTTGATGTGCCGTCAGCCCCGAGATATCCCTTGTCTTCATCCTTATGATGCTTGATCCGCCAGGCCGCAGAGGCGTTCGGGTCGATCATCGTCTCGAGGAAATACTCGGCAGGATGCATCGCCCCCATCCCGGAGAGGGCAGGCCCGACATTCCCCTGTTCGACCCGAGGCGCGGGGAAGTCCTCACCGGCAACTTCATGGCACTTGTAGCATTCAAAATCGACAAACACTTGCCGCCCGGCGTGATGATCTCCGGCCGATATGGTAAACCGCCACCCCTTGGGCATTGCGAGGCGAGATTGCCGCTTCACTGGATCTCTCCGTTGTAAGAACTCCGACGGAGGTGACACCAACCGATGATGATGTCCACCATCCTTCGGTTCGTCGCTCCACCCATTCACGACCGGGACCAACAGAAGGCCACACATCAGCACAATTCCCCCAAGCCACGCTTCGCGCTTGCGACGAGAGGGCCATTGAAGCCTCGCCGTTCGCGCTTTGCGCCTCACCTCTCTCTCCGTTATCGGCAATGTTCAGCTCCTTTCTGTTCCCGATGATATCCCTTCGTTGTCGTGAGTGGCGGAAACGGCAGACGTGCGAGGAGACGGCGGGCCAGGGTCTGGAACTTGCATCTCCATAACGCCAGCACATACTTCTGTCCTTGACCTCCTTCACTCTCTCCTCTCTCACGGTGCCGGCCATCCTGCGAATAGCGGTCGCTTCTGCCTGAGGCGCGTCAGCACGCCCAGGGTCGTGCCTTCACCACCACCACGCAGGCTGTTGTCAGCGCTGCAACGTACGCGCAGCATTGAGAGTTTTTCATCGCAGTCCTCCCTGCTTTTCGCGGATACAGCAGCCGCTTCTCCACTCCTTACGATGATTGCTTGTGCCTACCGTTCATGTAATATCGGACGCCGAAGACCAACGCCGAGATGCCGAGCAGCGTGCCCGCCAACTCGGTCCCCAAGTTGGTCAAATACCACGGCAGATGCTTCTTCATCTGCAGACCAACGGTGAAGGGGAACGAGTAGGTCAGATCGACGGCTTGTATTTCTGCTGGTGTCGGATCGTCGCTGCCGTGACTGTGAATGACCCGGTTCAACTCTCCGGGATCGGATGGGGAATGCGGGTGGTGCGCAATGCCGGGCTCGGCCTTTTCCAGCTCCAGGATGGCAACATAGTGACCGGCCTTGAGAATCTCGATATCGACCCTTGCCGTGCCATCCTGGTAAACGGTCTGGGGCAGTGAGATAATGGCGTGATCGTGACCGCCTTCTCCGCCGGTATGTTGGTGACCCGCCCCTTCAGCCTCGACAATTCGGATGGAGACGGGCAGGGTTCTGAGCTCTTCATTGTACAGGTCAAAGGCCATCCAGAGCTTTCCGGTTTTCGGGACGCCTCCACAATACGACTGAAATTCCTCTTTAAACTGTACCGACCCGACTTCTTGCAGTTTGCGGATATCTGCTGCCGTATTCTTCTGCTGGTATGTCGTAAGATGCACCAAGTAGTGGCCCTTCTGTTGACTGCACTCATCCGCTTTATCCCAGTCCCCCATCGCATCGCCGCCTCCGCCGTGGGCCAGAGCCTTGGAGGTGCCACCGAGCAGCAGGATCATTGCGCATCCCGCCGATATCAATGGTTTCATCGTTCAACTCCTTCTGAGGTCGCGGCGAGGCGTGCCTTCGCGCCGCCGCCCCTCGCTGAGGACACCTTCCCCTTATAAGCCACTCCATGTCCGGTGTCCCCGACAATCCCTTCCAGGAAAATTCGGATCGGAATGTCAAGTACTCCCGCATCGTCTTGCCGCACTCCACTGATCACCAGATATGAGAGATAGCCGGTCACAAGGCCGGCCATCGCACAGGCCATCTGTCTCAGCGTGGCCCGAGACCATTGTCTTTCGTCTAATGAGGTCCCGAGCTCCGACGCCAGGAAGCGAATATATCGCTCATACTCCTTTTGGAGGGATCGCCCTTCGTCAGTGTGGAGTTTGAGCCATCCGCGCACTTGGTGGAACAGGATCAAGAGGTCGCGTCGCTTGTTGAAAAACTGAAATTGGACGCGCAGGAGACACTGTACCCGCTCTGCCGCTGTCGACGCAGCCCGTGCCTCACGGCGGCACTGCTCCAGCAAGTCGCTAAATCCTTCATGCAGGAGGTGGCGTATAATGGCATTCTTGGAAGGGAAGTGCTGGTAAAAAGTCCCCTTCCCTACATCAGCCGCCTCCGTAATATCTTCCACGGTGGTGTCATAGATCCCCTGTCTGGCAAACAACGCCAGCGCGGCGTTGACGAGCCGCTCCCGCGTCGCTGCCATTCGGCGTTCTACTCGACGTTCGACTGCCACATTTCTCTCCGCTTGTGCACAATACATGACTATATGGTCAATTATGACTATCCGTTCAACAATATGACACACGCATCAACGGCTGTCAAGGCCGGGTGTTGTCGTGAGAGAGTAGCTACAGACGGGCGCTAGAAATCGCCGGCCCGATGCCTTGCTGAGACTGTGCGTCCCTTCAAGAATACAGGCTTTGGGAGGAGCCACAATAAAAGCAGACTTCCGATCACCGCGCACAATGCCGACCCGGACAGAATCCCTACTTTTGCGGCGTTGAGCAACGCGCCCTCCAACGCCAGGCCTGCAATGAAGAGGGCCATCGTGAAACCGATGCCTGCCAGGATGCCGCCCGCTGCAAGTACGCTCCAGCTCACACCCTCAGGCAGCTTGGCAATGCCCACACGCACCGCCAACCAACTAATACTCACAATGCCTACAGGCTTACCGATTCCCAGGCCGACCATCACGGCCACCGCAACGGGTTCGCGAAAGTCTGTAACGTTGATGGAGACCCCGGCATTGGCCAACGCAAAGAGGGGCATGATCACAAAGCTCACCCATGGGTGCAGCGCGGTCTCAAGCCGTTCAAGTGGAGACAAGACCTCTCGTGCCGCCACCTGGATCTTACGCAACGCCGCGTGGTTCTTCCCATCATTACTCCAGCGTTCCCCTTCAACATACGCAGTAAACTGCTGGACGATCGCGTGCAAGCGGCCCGCACTGACCCACACATGGGCCGGTGTAAGCAGTCCCAAAATGACTCCGGCAATCGTGGCATGGACCCCGGATGCATGGAACGCCAACCATATCACCATGCCGACGATGCAATAGATCGGGATACTCCGCACGCCAAGACGAGCCAGCCCTCTCACGACACCAAGACCCAGCAAGCCCGCAAACAGTGCAGCGACATTGAGCTGGCCAGTATAGCCGATAGCAATGACCAGGATGGCGCCGATGTCGTCAGCAATTGCGAGCGACAGGAGAACAATACGCAAGCCCTGTGGGACTCGTGTCCCCAAGATCGCCAGACAACCAACAACAAACGCGATGTCGGTCGCCATGGGAATCCCCCAGCCGCGCTCGCCGGGCTGTCCGAGTTGGCCTGCGAGATAGAGACTAGCCGGGACGACCATGCCACCGGCCGCTGCAATGATGGGGAGCGCGGCCGTTCGCAGGTCTCTGAGCTCCCCAAGCACTAATTCACGTTTGACCTCTAAGCCAACCACGAAAAAGAAAATCGCCATAAGGCCGTCGTTAATCCAATGCTTTAAGGAATGATTCAACTCAAACGCGCCAAGTGTGAGACCGAGCGGCGTCTTCCACAGGCTCAGAAAGGCATCTGCAAAAGGCGAATTGGCGAGGCCGAGCGCAATCGCCGTCACAAACAGCAGGAGCAACCCGCTGGCCGCCTCGATACGCAAAAAGCGCGCGAGCGGTTCGATGATGCGATCGACCGGTTTGGCGGGCAGGCGAGCAAGATCATCGGACTGTTGAGGTTGTTGCAACATGTGGTACCCCTTCATCTGATCCTGCTGCGACGGAATGAACCCTGATAGATTCAACCCCGCAGCACACAGGTTCTCATCGACTCCGTTGGCGAGCGCTACTGCTGCTGAATCGACCGCAGATAGTCGCTGAGGGTT
>CABIKM010000008.1 GCA_902196205.1 Candidatus Methylomirabilis lanthanidiphila
ACACCAGGTGTCTCAAAATCATTGACACATTCCGATCTTCGAGCAGCCCGCCCTCGCCGCCGTGCTCTTCCTTGAGTTCGTCGAGCTGCTGCTCCAGCGCGCCGAGTGTACTTTCAAGCGCCTCGATAGACGCCTGCTCGGCTGCGAAGTGACGGGCGACCAGCAGCGCGGCCGGGATGAGATCCGACTTGAACTTCTGCTTGCCCACCGTGAAGTCGGGTTGCTCCTTGCTCTTCTGCTCCTTGGTCTCGACGATGAGCCTCGGCTTAGCGGCGTCAACCCAGCCCGCGTGGACGATCAGATACACATCGTCCTGCATCGTCGCCGTCCAGTAGTCCATGAGGTGCTGATAGACGTCGTATGGGTCGATAAGCCGGGCCGTGCCGAAGGTGGCCAGCAGTTTCTCGGAGAGCGTTTCGATCAGCGCCTTCGGATGGTCGCCGAACTTGATGGCGTGGAGGCGCGGGGCGTTGGCCTTCTTCCACTGCCCGAACAGCGTCGTGACGGACGCGTTGAACGACGCAAACTCGGCATGGCCCAGGATGGCAGCCTTGATCTCACCCCCTGGCAGCCTCAGGCGACTGTAACCGGCGCGCCCTGCTGACTCAAACAGCAGCGGGCGGACGGCGGGCACCACCTGCCAGTAGCGGTCGAGTGCATCGACATCGCGATCGGCGATGCCGCCGCGCAGGTGGCCGTCGATGTCTTGCAGGTCCTCGGGCTCGGTGCTGTCGATGTAGCGCGGGAGGTTGAGGTTGAAGTTGTTCTTCGGGTCGCTGATCTCCGAGAAGGGCACCATGCGGGCGTAGCGCGGCACTTCGAGCTGTCGAGTGAAGGTGTCCACGATGCGGTGGATATCCTGGGCGCGCAGGCGGTTCTTGTTGCCGTCCTTAATGAAGCCCTTTGAGGCATCCACTATGAAGATGCCCCTGCGGGCGTGAGCGTTCTCCTTGTCCAGCACGATGATGCAGGCGGGGATGCCAGTGCCATAGAACAGGTTGGCCGGCAGGCCGATGATGCCTTTGATGTAGCCGCGATTGACGACCTCGTGGCGGATGGCCGCCTCGGCATTGCCGCGAAACAGCACGCCATGCGGGAGAATGACCGCTCCCTTGCCCGTGCTCTTGAGACACGTGAGGATGTGCAGCAGGAAGGCGTAATCGCCGTTCCTCTTCGGCGGGATGCCGTACTCGAAGCGCTTGAACTCATCTGCCTCGGGATGGAAGCCGTTGCTCCACGCCTTGGTGGAGAACGGCGGATTCGCGACGACGAAGTCGTAAGTCTTGAGGCCGCCGTCCTTGTTACGGAAGTGCGGATTTGCGAGGGTACTGCTTCCGCCCGGGGCGATCTCCGCCGTAATACAATCATGGAGAATCACGTTCATCCGAGCAAGCGCAGACGTGGCATTGTCTTTGTCTTGCCCATAGAGCGCGAGATCGAGGCCGGCGCGACCTTTAGCCTCGTCGTGGGCCTTAAGCAACAGTGAGCCGGAACCGCACGTGGGGTCGTGAATCGTCTGGCCGGCTGACCTGGCATCGCCGACACCGATAACCTTAGCCATGATGCGCGAGACTTCGGCGGGCGTGTAGAACTGCCCCTTGCTCTTGCCTGACTCCGTCGCGAAGTGTCGCATCAGGTATTCGTAGGCGTCGCCGAGCAGGTCGTCGCCTTCGGCGCGGTTGCTACGAAAATCGAGCGCCGGGGTGTCGAAGATGGAGACGAGGTTAGAGAGGCGGTCCACCATCTCCTTGCCCTTACCGAGCTTGTCCGCGTCGTTGAAGTCGGCAACGTCGATCACGCCCTTGAGGTCGTTGGCCTCGGCAAGCTTGGCGATGATCTTGTTGATCTTGTCCCCGATCTCCTTGTCGCCCTTCAGGACGACCATGTCGGCAAAGCTCCCGCCATTCGGCACATCGAGCAAGTAGCCCTTCTGGCTGGCCGCCTTGTCGGAGACGTACTTCATGAACAACAGGACGAGGACGTAGTCCTTGTACTGCGAGGCATCCATACCGCCGCGCAGCTCATCGCAGCTCTTCCAGAGGGAGGCGTAGAGTTCGGATTTCTTGATGGGCATCGTCAGCTCAGGTGCTCTCTGTTGCCGCAGCCCGATTGTGAGCGATACGAGAAATGTGACCGCGGTGTACATGGTCTTGTCGATCGGGGTGCCTGCCGCGCCACATGCCTTCGTCGCCAGCCAAAGCGCGGGTGTCCTTGGTGTGCCGGGCGCTGACCCATAGGGAAAGTCTCTGCTTGGTGAGACCCTGCTCCATGGTTCTCGCAGGCGTCGAACGTGTGAGTTCAGGGGCCGCCGGAGGCCGAAGGCCGAAGGGCACCGGCAAGCGCAGCTTGCCGGTGGTCCGGAACGAAGGGTTAGAGCGATGTTGCGGAAGCACGCTCATGCTGGGGTATTCAGATCTCTCCAAAATTCGAGGGCGGACGCAGTTCTGTAATCGACATGGCGGCGGAGAGCCTTTTCCAGGGCGAAGTTAAACGAGCCACCGACTTGGAGGGCCATTTTACGAGGAACGCCATTTAGCACTTCCTCGGTCGTAAGAGTCAGCGGGTGGCCGAGAAGAATCTGAAGAAAGAGCAGGCCACAATGGTAGATATCCATGCGATGGTCCATTGGGCCATACTCAGCAGGGACGATAGACTCCGGTGCTCGCATCCACTCGGCGAGCACTGTATTTTGGGCGTCGATTTCCGTGACCATCTTGGTTATCCCAAGGTCGCCCAGCATGAAGGTGAAGATCATGTCATTCGGAGCCATGTCATCACTTCGCGTTGCGATAAAGACGTTACCGCCGTGAATATCTTGATGGACGTAGTCGTTGCAGTGGAGGAAATGCACTGCTTGGAGAATTTGCCGTGCAATTGCGCGCAGCCAAAGATGGCCGTTGAATTGGTCGCTTTGAATGAACTGATTGATGGGCTGCCAGCATCGTTCGAACACTATGTAGAAGGTGTGGCGGAATTCAAATGCATCGTGAACGTAAGTAACGTTTGGATGGCGAAGAAGCCGGAGCTTCTCAAGCTCAGCGATTGCGCTCTCTCGCACTTGTTCGTAGGTGCCCAGGGGCTTCAACATCTTCACCGCGAGTAGGTTTTCCCAAGTGTCCGTGCACTCATAGACCACTCCGAAGTTGCCCTCACCAATAACCGGCCCGATTCGATACGTGTTTCCTGTAAGGGTACTGGTGATCGACTCGCCCTCAACGGGCGGGGTAAATACAGGAACGAAAACCTGACCATCAGCCACGGTAGCCGGAACCTCAGGCGCAGGCAGCTGTGCGTCGTGCTCGGGTAGCTGTGGGTTAGTCATAGCTCAATTCGCAGAGTAATCGCTCGAACCGTTAAGTAAGCCGCACAAGACGCCACCATGACTGGCGGCCTATCCCGGACAGCCCTCGCATCGATGTAAACCAGAATCGCACGTAATATTCCTCTGTTACGATAATTTTGTCAAACATTGCTCATCTGAAAAGAGCCGCCATGGTGGCGGCCTATCCTACTATTGGCTCGCAGCCTATCTCGGTGCCACGACTCTTAACGTCGGCCGGACTGCGCACGCCCCCTCCTCGATTCAGGACATGGGTGTAGATCATCGTGCTTTTCCCGTCTGTGTGGCCGAGCCGTTCCTGAACGGTTCGGAGCATAGCCATCGTCGAGCCCGTGCGTGGCACACGGGTGCCGGAAGGTATGACAGGATAATCCTGCCCGCTGGGCCGAAATTCGTCGGTCGAGCTGGCCACCAAAGCGGGAGCGGCGCGATTCCCCGCAAACATTACGGCCCTTCGGAGGATCGGATCACACCGAAGGGCCGTGGATCGCTGCAAACACAGCCGGACTCTCTATGCAGGACGACATACGTCTCGGACAGTTTCTCATTCCGGGCTTGAGTCTGAATTCATCCCCGCGTACGCGGGGACCCAGGGTATGGATTCTCGCTCCCCGCTTAAAGCATGCGGGGACAAGCTTCACGGGAATACCGCATGCGCCTCCGGCGCACCCATGGGGATGAAAGTCCGCGACAAGGCTTTGCCACCCAATGGTTCGTCATTGCGAGCGACCAACGGGAGCGCGGCAATCTCACCGTATTTTGATTGCGAGATTGCTTCGTCGCTGCGCTCCTCGCAAAGACATGAGTGAGGGAAACTTTCGGGACAATGACGTCCAGCATTGCGATTCATGAGGCGATGCTTGGATTCCCGGACCGCCCATTTCCGCCTCGGCTGTCTAGCCCATACCAGTGGTAAACCGTGGAGTCGGCGCAGGCGCGGCGTGGGATTGACGCCGGATAGTTCGAAGAGCGGCGCAGTCTGCGCTGGTCAGGATGGATGGGGGGACCCGTGTCCAAACGGAGATATCACCCCTAACTGCTGCATGACGAATCCGAGGAAATTGTGCTGCGCCCAGCGCTCTACGATCTTGCCTCCCTCAATCCGGTAGATGACAATCCCGGTCATCTCTACCTTCTTCCCGGTGGGCTTGATACCCTTAAACTCGCCGGTCTGCGTGCCGGTTCCGCTCACTCGCACCACGACCCGGTCGCCCTCGGCAATCAGATCGTGGATGACATGGGTACCATCAGGGTACGCGCTCGCAAACACTTTGAACGCCTGCTTGATGCCTTCCAGACCAGGCTTGAGATCGGGGATGGGCGGCGGATCATGATCGACCAGATCAGGGGAGAAGAACTCATCCATCGCCTCGAAGTTCTGCTTATCGGTCTCTTCGTAGAGGCGACGCACCAGACGCTTGTTGTCTTCGATCGACATCTCGCGCTCCTTAGATTGCCGCTACATTCGCGGGACTGAAGGCGAAGCCTGATTGAAGCTCAACGCAGTGAGTAAGTACCATGTATTTAAAGCCAGACATACCTGCCAAGTCAAGACAAATCGATTTAAATCCGGCCGCATCCGCGGCGGGACCCCGGTAGGCTGGGATGAGTGAAGCGAATCCCAGCAATTCTCGCTCGTGTATATGTTCGCATGGCCGTGGGTTAGCTGGGTTTCGTGCCTCAACCCGGCCTACTCCACTTATTTCGGCTGGCGGCGAAGTTCGCGGTCGATGATCTTCTGGAACATCTCCAACGGCAGAGCACCGACGACGAGCCGCCCGTTGATGAAGAAGGTCGGGGTACCCGTGATACCGAGGCGGGTCCCTTCCTCCACATCAGCCTGGACCGCTGCCGCGTGCTTTCCACCGTCCAAACAGGCGGCGAAGCTTTTGTCGTTGAGCTTCAACTGCTCGGCAAATCGTTTGAAGTCTGCGGGAGTCGCCTGGGCCTGCGATTCAAAGAGGCGGTCATGATACTCCCAGAACTTTCCCTGCTCGCCGGCGCATCGAGCGGCCTCAGCCGCCTTCGCCGCCTTAGGATGAAGGCCGGCGATCGGGAAGTCCCGATACGCCAACCGTACCTGCTTTGGGTAGAGCCGTACCACCTCTTTCAGCGTTCCGACGACCCGACTGCAAAAGGGACATTGAAAGTCGGAGAATTCAACAATGGTGACGGGGGCATCTTTAGGACCTTGGGCAAAGGCCCCTTCCGCGCTCACCGGGACCCGGATCGGGTCGGGCTCTTCCAGAAACCACTCGACTTTGGCGCGTTGCTGGAGGCTGGCCAGATAGGCGTGACGGCCTGCCTGCGCCTTCTGGTTTCTCAGATAGTCGCGGACCTTGGGGCGAAGCTCGGCGTCATCTCCCTGCAGGCGCGCCCTGTTCTGCGTCATAAATGTGGCAACCTCTGCGTCGCTTACTTCAGGCGCCTTCGACGTCACCTCGGCCTTCAAGAGATCCTCAACCGTTATTCCGCGGCGCTTCGCCTCGAGCGCCAGAAGGCGCTCCTCAATCAGCTCCTCGAGCTTTGTCTCCATGAGCTGGAACCTCTGCTCTTGTAACTTGGCAAGCTGGGGAGCCAGCACCTTTTCAAGCTCTTCAAGCGTAATGATCTGATCATCTACCTTGGCAGCCACTCCCGGTTCGACCGGTTTGACGGAGGGCTCGCCGCCAAACGCCGACTGTTGCCACAGAACCGCCCACAAGAGGAAGACCGCGCCGATCGCAACGGCCAGACGTTCAGATCTGCTCTTTCCCAGTAACAGCATTATCACCTCCTTGTCATGAGTGTCCCACGAAATATCCGGGATTCCGACTGCGCTAGGCCCGCACCAGAAAGTTTCGCATCATGTCCAGGTCCTCATGTTCGAGATTATGGCAATGATACAAAAACAGACCTGTATATTGATCAAAGCGCTTCAGGATCGTCACCTTTTCTCCCGGCATCACCAGCACCGTATCCTTCCAGCCGTTATCCACAAACCCTTGACTGACCGACGCGTACCGTTGCTCAAATCCTGGCGCTACCTCCCGCTTGAGCACCTGAAACGTCTGTCCGTGGATGTGCATCGGGTGGGCCATCATCATCCCGCGAGCGCGGTGATCGCGATTGATAAATTCCAATACCTGCAAGGTATTCAGCGGAATGATCTCCTCGTCGACGACCTTCGTCAGTTCGAACGAGCGGCCGTTCAGTCTCGGCGACATCCCCCGCATCGACAGATGGATCGACCTGGGCTTTTTGGCATTGGCAGCATCTTGCGGATGAAACCGCTGAATCTGCGACAGACGGCTCGGAAGCGTAAGTTGATCACGCTCTTCCCGCGTCATGCGAACCGTCAGAATAGGGTGCTCGGCCCCATGAGGCAAAGCGGCGCCCATCATGCCCATCATCCCGCCCGCCCATACCGCGCCCCATCCCCATCCTTCCGCCACCCCCCCTCTCATCATCCCGCCGCCCATACCCATCATCGGCATCACACCGGAGAAAGCCGCGCTACGCAGCGCTATCTCCTCACCGAGCTTTCGGCCGCGGAAATCCGCCCAGATATCCACCCGTTCACCGGGCGCGAGCGTCACATAGTTGCGGACCACGGGACTTTCCAGAAGTCCTCCATCGGTGCCGATCACGGTCAGCGGGCTCCCATCGCTCCAGACCAACTTATAGATGCGCGAGTTGGAACCGTTGACGATCCGAAGGCGATAGGCTCTGGTAGCCGCCTGGAGTACGAAATCCGGCTTGCCGTTGACCAGTATCCGATCGCCAAGGAATCCCATCCATCGATCATGCCCATGCGCGATATAGCGGAGCTGGTTCCGGTCATCGAAACTGCGATCCTGAATCACCAGTGGAACATCGTACTCGCCGCGCGGCAGTTCCAGCGACTGCTCCTCACTATCGGTCACGAGGATCAGACCCGCCATGCCGTAGTAGGTCTGCTCAGCCGTTCGTTTGTCGGTATGCGGGTGAAACCAATAGGTGCCGGCGCGATCGAGAACCGTATATTCGTAGACAGACGTTTGGCCGCTTCCTATCTGATGTCGAGGGTGCCCGTCGGCCTTTTCCGGTACCAGGAGGCCGTGCTGATGGAGCACGCACTCCTCCGGCAGCTTATTGTGGAAACGGACCCGGACCTTCTGGCCCTGACGCAACCGGAGTATGGGACCGAGATAGCTGCCGGGAATCTCGTCCACGGTGCCGGACGGCCCCTTGATCAACTCTCCCGAAAATTTCCAGACCTTGGTCGGCCGGTCCGACGAGAGAACCGGAAGCTCCGTCGTCAGGGCCGTTATCCCGACTTCGATGTCCGGTTCTGATCGACCAGAGCGATCCTGAGCCGCCTGTTCATTACCGGCTGCAAACACCCACTCCGGAACGACAGTCGTCGCGACTGCGCCGAGTCCGAGGTACTGCAAGAGCCTTCTCCGGGAGAGATCAGTCATACCGCTCATGGAAGCCTGCCTCCTGCTCGACCTGTTCCTTATGAACAGACCATTGCGCACGGTGTCTGAGTCTGTTCGCGGTGAACATCAAAAGGCTGGTAGCTCACCTCAAGCAAACACAGGCCGTGAGGTGATATCGTTTTTGACGCCAGATTACGATCTTGTCCATCATGTATTGCTTTAAAGTCTTCTGGCCCTATTCTGCCACGCCCAACATCCAGCAAAGTCCCCACAATGATTCGGATCATGTGTCGGAGAAATCCATCAGCCATGATTTCAAAGACGAGATGATCCCCTTGCTGCCGGAACTCCACGGCAAAGACGGTCCGGACCGGAGACTCAGCCGAGCCGTGGGCGGCTTGAAAGGTGCTGAAATCGTGCGTACCGATCAGACTGCCCCCAGCCTCAATCATGGCATCTCTATCCAAAGGATAGGGGACAAATAAGGAATATCGGCACTCAAGGGCGGAGGGGTATCGGCGCGTCAAGAGCGTATAGCGGTATCGCTTCCAGTGAGCCGAGTGCTGAGCATGAAACTCGTCGTCCATCGCCTCTACCGCCGTGACGACGATATCGGGCGGCAGGCTGCTGGTCAAGGCTCGCCGAAGGGTATCGGGTGGATGGTGAAAGTCGGCTCGAAGACTGGCGACCTGACCAAGGGCATGGACACCCGCATCGGTTCGGCCTGCGCCCATCACGTGGACATCCTTCCCGACAATTCGGGTCATAGCCTCCTGTAACGTGCCTTGAATCGTCGTCATGCCCGGCTGGACCTGCCAGCCATGATAGTTGGTCCCGTCATATTCAAGCGTCAATTTAAAGGTCGTCATATTCGTCTAGTACAGTGTATCGCACGCCTCTTTTCATTTATTCTGGAGCCGTCATTCCCGCGAAAGCGGGAATCCAGCGACGGCAGACTGGATTCCGGGTCACGCCCGGAATGACGCTTGCTGTAAAGGGACGTATGGGACACTCCTACAGAAAACACGAATAGGAGCGCCACGTTAGCGCTCCTATTCACGGATGATCCTGAAAGCTCACGGAGAGCCCGTTCACAAATATCGATCAATTAACAGCTCAGCAATCTGAATGGCGTTCAGGGCCGCCCCTTTTCGAAGCTGGTCTCCCACCACCCAGAGGTTGATCGCATGATCGTTCGAAAGATCCGCTCTGATCCTGCCCACAAAGCACTCGTCCTTGCCGGCCGCGAGAAGCGGCACCGGGTAGCGGCCGGCTTCAGGCTCATCAAACACGACGAGTCCCGGCATCGTCGACAGCAGCTCCTTCGCCTTGTCCACCTCGATCCTCCGCTCCGTCTCGACGTTGATGGCGACGGAATGAGCGGTAAAGACGGGGACGCGTACCGTCGTCGGCGAGACGCCGATCGATTCGTCTCCCAGGATCTTCCGGGTCTCGAAGACCAGTTTCAGTTCTTCTTTTGTGTAGCCGTTCGGCTGAAAGACGTCGATGTGAGGAATGACGTTGAACGCAATCTGCTTGGGGAAGGCGCTGATCTCGATCGGCTTACCGGAAGCCCACGCGAGGGTTTGCCGCCTCAGCTCCTCGATCCCTTTCGCTCCCGCTCCGGACACCGCCTGATAGCTCGTGGCAATGACCCGCCTGATCCGGCCATAGTCGTGCAGCGGCTTGAGCGGCATTACCATGACAATCGTCGTGCAGTTGGGGTTGGCGATGATGCCGCGAGCTCGATACCCGGCAAGCGCGTCCGGGTTGATCTCAGGAACGATAAGCGGGATATGCGGGTCCATCCGGAATGCTGAGCTGTTATCGATGACGACTGCGCCGGCCTTGACGGCTGCCGGAGCGAACTCCTGACTGCGGGTGGCCCCGGCCGAAAAGAGCGCAATCTCAACCCCCTGAAACGACGTCTCGCTCAGCCGCTCGACCTTGATCTCCTCTCCACGAAACGTCAGGCTCGTTCCGGCGGAGCGCTCGGAGGCCAGGAGCCTCAGACGTCGGACGGGGAAGTTCCGCTCTTCCAGCAGTCGAAGCATCGTTTCTCCGACCGCGCCGGTGGCCCCGGCAACCGCTACCGTGAATGTCCGCTCCGTCATCTCACGCACGCTCAGTTAGAGTCCCCGCGGCGCAGCCGCATCTTTCGGCGGGCGCTGGGCACCGACAATCTTATTGACGGCGTTCAGGTAGGCTCGCACACTGGCCTCAATCACATCGGTCGAGGCGCCCTTACCGATCACAGTATGGCCATTGACCTCCAGCTTCACGACCACCTCGCCCAATGCGTCTTTTCCGCCGGTGATAGCCCGGATCGAATAATCGGCCAGCCGTCCCTGGACCTTCGTGATCTGGTCGATCGCCTTGTAGGCCGCGTCCACCGGGCCATCCCCCCAGCCGGACTCCTGGTAGACCTCGTTATCGCGTTTCAGCCGTACGGTAGCCGTAGGAACAAGGTTCGTCCCGCTGGTAAACTGCAGATGATCCAGGGTGTAGGTCTCGCCGGCCGCCAGAGCTTCTTCCTCGACAATGGCCAGCAGGTCGTCGTCAAAGACCTCTTTCTTCTTGTCGGCGACGATCTTAAATCGGACAAAAGCCCGGTTGACGGCATCTTCAGACAATATCACACCCAGTTCTTCCAGTCGTTTCTTGAAGGCGTGTCGCCCGGAGTGCTTGCCCAGGACCAGTCGGCTCCGAGGAACCCCCACCGATTCCGGGGTCATAATCTCATAGGTCAGCGGCTTTTGCAGCATGCCATGTTGGTGGACGCCGGCCTCGTGGGCGAAGGCGTTCGCGCCGACGATGGCCTTGTTCGGCTGGACGGGGATGCCGATGATGCTGGTCAAGAGCTTGCTGGATCGATAGATCTCCTCCGTGTTGATGCCGGTGTCGAAGTCGAGCAGGTCTTTTCGCGTCCGCAGCGCCATCACGATCTCTTCCAGGGAGGCGTTACCGGCGCGCTCGCCGATTCCGTTGATGGTGCACTCGACCTGTCCGGCCCCATTCCTGACCGCCTCCAGCGAGTTGGCGACCGCCAGCCCGAGATCGTTGTGACAGTGGCAGCTAATCACCGCCTTATCGATGTTGGGCACACGATCAAACAGATCCTTGATCCGAGTTCCAAACTCCCAGGGAAGGCCATACCCGACCGTATCGGGAATGTTGATGGTTGTGGCCCCCGCCTTGATCACCTCCTCAACGACCTTGCAGAGATAATCCTGCTCGCTTCGATGGGCGTCCTCCGGCGAGAACTCGATATCGTCGGTATAGCGTCTGGCATGTTTCACCGCTGCAACGGCAGCCTGCAGGACCTCCTCCTGCGTCGATTTGAGCTTGTAGGTAATATGAATCTCAGAGGTCGCAATAAAGATGTGGATCCTCGCGCGATCGGCATATTGCAACGCCTCCCACGCTCGGTCAATGTCGAGATCCCGGGTCCGGCAGAGGCTGGCGATGATCGGCCCGCCTCTCAGATTCTGGGCAATCGTCTTGACCGCCTCAAAGTCATCTTCGGAGGCGATGGCGAAGCCCGCCTCAATGACGTCCACCTTCAGACGAGCCAGTTGCCGGGCCATTTCCAGCTTCTCCCGGGTATTCATGCTGCAACCCGGCGCCTGTTCACCATCCCGAAGCGTCGTATCGAAGATCAGAATTCGCTTACCCATCTTCCCTACGCTCCATCTTTCCCCCCGACCGGATGCTCCAGCGGCTGGGGCAGGTGTCGTTGAATCGGCGGAATCAGACGAATGACGCCGAACAACGCGTACAGGGAGAAGAACAAAAAGGCTACCAGGCTCGGCGCTGATGCGACGATCAAGACCACAAGCGTCAGACCGAACAGAAGCGCGAAGGGTTGACGCTTCTTGATCTCGATCCCTTTCAGACTGCGGTACCGAAGGCGGCTGACCATCAGGAACGACATCGCGTAGACGATGACGACCATAAGCGCGGAGGTGACCCGATCCGATAGCAGCTCATGCTCAAAAAGGACCAGCGATGGCGACTCCCGCATGAACAGTACGAAGGACGCGATCACTGCCGCGGCCGCCGGGATCGGGAGACCGACAAAATAGCGCTTATCGAGCGTCTGTGTCTGGACGTTGAAGCGCGCCAACCGGAAGGCGCCACTCGATACGAACAGCGCTGTCGGGATAATCGATCCGAACAGCAAGCCCATCTTCGTGTAAGGTTTCATCGCCCACGCATAGGAGAGAATCGCGGGCGCGATGCCGAAAGAGACCAAATCGGCCAATGAATCGAGTTGCACACCAAACTCGCTCTGGCTGTTGGTGAGTCGGGCAACGGCTCCGTCGAGGCCATCCAGGATGAGGGCCACAAGGATGGCGACGGCCGCACGGGTGTAGTCATCGTTGTGGACGGCAACGATCGCATAGACCCCGCACAGCATGCCGCTGATGGTCAGCAGGCTCGGCAGAAGGTAGACCCCTCGTCGCCGCCGGCCCCTCTTCATCGGAGTGCCCCTATCACACTGGTTCCTCCATACACCCGATCGCCGCGTTTCACCAAAAGCTCAGCACGCGTCGGAACGATAAGATCGACGCGTGATCCGAAACGGATCAACCCGATCCGCTCTCCCGCCTCAAGTTTTTGCCCGGGAGCGACGCGACAGACGATGCGTCTCGCGATAAGGCCGGCAATCTGTTTGACCAGTAGTCGACCTTCCGGCGCCTTCAACGCAATGAGATTCTGTTCGTTGTCGGCAGATGCTTCAGCCTGCCACGCAATCCGAAAGGCCCCGGGTTTGTACGTGACCTCTTCGACGACCGCAGGAAATGGGGCGCGGTTAATATGCACATTGAGTACCGACAGGAAGATGCTGATCTGGGTCGCCGGTTCTTGCAACTCCGAGCCTATATATCGTGTCACCTGGACGATGGTGCCATCAGCCGGCGAAAGAATCAGCCCCTCGCCCTTCGGAATATCGCGCGGCGGATCACGGAAAAACAGCGCCACCGACACGGCCAATATCAATGTGATCGTACCGGTCGTCGGCCACCCTGCAATCCATAGGATGACGGCTACGCTCAGCGGTGGCAGGATGAACGGCCATCCTTCCCGTGCAATCGGGATCATCGCTCACACCGCGCCAGAAAGGTCCATGTAGTCCTTAATTTATAGCATGATACCGGACCTCGTCGCAAGCCGAACATGCCGTTAAGCCTCAACTTTCGGCTCCACATATCCTCGGTCCTGACCGCTGAACGCTGATCGCTGAGTGCGTTCATGCAAGAAAACGCTTGACCAGTTCCGGGACCAGTCGGAGCGCGCGATCCAACTCATCGGGATTCTTTCCGCCGGCTTCAGCGAGATCAGCCCGGCCGCCTCCGCTCCCACCGGTGATAGTAGCCAGTTCTTTCACTAACTTGCCGGCGTGCAGACGCGAGGTCAGGTCCGGCGTGACAGCCGCCACCCAGCCTACCCGTCCATCCAGAGACGTTGCCAGGACAATGACACCGCTGCCGATCTTCGTCCTCAGTCGATCGACAAGTTCGCGTAGCGCCCGCTGATCGTATCGCTCGGCCAGCCCAGCCACTACCGTAATACCAGCGACTTGGGTCGCCTTCTGCAGCAGCTCTTCCGCGATTTCTGCGCCCAGCTTGGCGCGCAGCCGCTGGATCTCCCGCTCGAAGGCGCGGGCCGAGTCGAAGAGGCGGTCTACCTTTTCCGGCACCTCAAGCGGCTTACTCTTCAGCCGGTCGGCCGATTCCCGCAACACCTCCCCCTCATGCTTGAGGTGCTGAAAGGCGCCCGGCCCCGTCAAGGCCTCGATTCGCCGTATCCCGGCGGCGACGCCTGTCTCATGCGCAATCTTCAACAGACCGATCTCCCCCGTCGCCTTGGTGTGGGTTCCTCCACACAGCTCGACACTGAAGTCGGCGACGCTCACCACACGCACCTCATCCCCGTACTTGTCGCCGAAGAACGCCAGCGCGCCTCTTGCCAACGCCTCATCAAGACGCATCTCGTCGACCGTCACCGGCACGTTGGCCCAGAGGTGTGTATTGACGATTCCCTCGATCTGCGTGATCTCCACGGAACTCAAGGGCCCGTAGTGCCGGAAGTCAAAGCGCAAGCGGTCCGACGCCACCAGCGAGCCCTCCTGCCGCACATGATCTCCGAGGACCTGGCGGAGCGCCGCGTGGATGAGGTGTGTGGCGGTGTGATTTTTGACCGTTGTGCTGCGCCGATCCGCATCAACCGAGGCAAAGAGCCGCTGCCCACTTCTGATCTCGCCCCGCTTCACCTGAACTCGGTGAACAATCAATCCGGCCAACGGGCGTTTCGTATCCAGGACCTCCGCGAGAACGGCGTCACTTCGGAGGTATCCGGTATCCCCCACCTGCCCACCTGATTCCGCATAGAAGGGGGTCTGGTCGAGGACGACCTCGGCCTCGTGTCCCGCGCCGATACGATCAACCTCTTTCCCGTCCGCGATAACTGAAACCACCGATGCCTCGAGCTCGAGGCGCTCATAGCCCAGAAACACGGTTCGCCTCGCGCCGACAAGGTTATGGAAGACTTCGGCAACTCCCGGAACGTCTCCAAACGCCTTGAGGTGCGCTCGCGACATCTCGCGCTGGCGTCTCAGCTCTGTCTCGAACCCGCCCCAATCGCATCTGACCGACTGCTCAGCAGCGATCTCATCGATCAGGTCGCGCGGTACGCCGTATGTATCGTACAGCTCAAAGAGCTTTGACCCAGGCAGGATGGCCTGTTCCGCCCCTTCGACTGAGCTCAGGACAGGCGCCTGAGACTTGATATTTTGGATCAGATCATGCAGTCGAGGGAGCGCCTCGCGCAGCACAATACCGAACCGGTCCTCCTCGATCCAAGCCAGGCGCGCGACATGCGCCTGAGTCGCCGGAAGCTCCGGATAGGCGTCCGCCATCAGATCGATCACTTTGTTGGTGACAACGGCCAGAAACGGCTCATTCAGTCCCAGGAGGCGGCCATGTCGAAGCGCGCGCCGGAGGATCCGACGCAGCACGTAGCCACGGCCCTCGTTGCCGGGCAGCACACCATCGGCCAACGCGAAGGTGACCGCTCTTGCGTGGTCGGCGATGACCCGCATCGATACATCATCATTCTGGTCCGCCCCATATCGCTTCTGCGATAGCTCCTCTACTGCGGCGATCAGCGGGCGGATGAGGTCGCTCTCAAAATTACTCTTGACCCCCTGACAGACTGCGGCCATCCGCTCCAACCCCGCTCCCGTATCGATGCTTGGCTTCGGCAGCGGCGTAAGAGTCCCGGAGGCATCGCGATTATACTGCATGAACACCAGGTTCCACAGCTCCAGATAGCGATCACAACCGCATTCAATACTACAGGTCGACCGCCCGCACCCGATCGAGGGACCCTGGTCGAAGATCAATTCGGAGCACGGCCCGCATGGGCCGGTCTCTCCCATGGACCAGAAATTGTCTTTTTCTCCAAGGCGGACGATCCGATCTGACGGCAGGTCCGTCAGCCTTCGCCAGAGTTCGCCCGCCGCATCATCGTCTTTATAAATGGTGGCCCAGAGTTGACCGGCAGGCAGCCCCAACTCGCGCGTCAGGAACGCCCAGCCATATTCAATGGCGCCTTCCTTAAAGTAATCGCCAAAAGAGAAGTTTCCGAGCATCTCAAAAAAGGTATGGTGGCGCGCGGTTCGACCCACATTCTCCAGGTCGTTATGCTTCCCGCTGACGCGCAAACACTTCTGAATCGAAACAGCGCGCCGGTAGGGACGCGGATCCGTTCCCAGAAAGACCCCCTTAAACGGCACCATCCCCGCATTGGTGAACAGCAGCGTCGGATCACCGGCGGGAACCAATGAGGAGCTGGCCACCACCGTATGGTCGTTCCGTTCAAAGAATCGCAGGAACCGATCGCGGATTGCTCCGCCTGTCAACTGCGGCATTATGCGTCCCACTCTCCCTGTTGCTCCTCGCGAAGCAGCCGATGGATTATTTCGGCCGAGAATCCTCGTCGGTGCAGATACCGCGCGACCTGAACGGTTCGTTTTGAAGATTGCCCCCGCCCAAGCGCGGAAAGCTTACTTGCCATCGCGCGGCGGGCTATCGGCTCTTCTCCATCTTCGTAAACCTCTTCCAGGACCTCGCGTACCAGCGGTGCCTCTATCCCCTTTATTTCGAGTTCCCTGATCAGCCGATATGAGCCCATCGGCTTTGTCCGTACGCGGCCCATGGCCCAGGCACTCGCAAATCGCCGGTCGTTCAGGTATCCTTCCTGTGTCAGCCGCTCGACCGCGACCCGCGACTCCGCTGAAGCAAAGCCCCTGGCCGCCAGCAGGCGAGTCAACTCAGCGCCCGTCCTGTCGCGAGCAGTGAGGAGGCGTATACCCGCCTTATACGCCGCCTCAGACGATCTCGGCCTCAGTGCGGCTTGCGTTCGCGAGGGCTTTCCTTTCGTTCTGAGGCCCAAGGCTGATCTATCCAGGTCGCGAGACGTCAACGCGCCTGCGACGCCATTTCCGTCTCGACCGCGCCGGTTAACCCCAGAGCCGCGCGCACCTTTCCTTCAATCTCGTTACAGAGAGCGCCGTTCTCCTGCAAGAAGCGCTTCGCATTTTCCCGTCCCTGGCCGATCCGCTCCCCGGCGTAGGAGAACCAGGAGCCGCTCTTTTCGATAATCTTGTGCTCGACGCCAAGATCCAACAGACCTCCGGTCCTGGAGATTCCCTCACCGTAGATCAGATCGAACTCCGCTTCTTTGAAGGGGGGGGCCACCTTATTCTTGACCACTTTGACCTTCACGCGCGCCCCCACCACATTCTCCCCGTCCTTGATGCTTGAGATCCTCCGGATGTCAAGCCGAACCGACGAGTAAAACTTCAGGGCCCGGCCGCCGGTCGTGGTCTCAGGATTGCCGAACATGACCCCGATCTTCTCTCGGAGTTGATTGATGAAGATGACACAGGTCTTCGACTTACTGATCGCTGCCGTGAGCTTCCTGAGCGCCTGAGACATCAGCCTGGCCTGAAGGCCCATCGTGGGTTCCCCCATCTCGCCGTCGATCTCAGCCCGAGGCACGAGGGCAGCCACCGAGTCGATCACCACGACATCAACAGCCCCGCTCCGAACCAGGACCTCGGTGATCTCCAAGGCCTGCTCCCCCGTATCCGGCTGAGAGATCAGGACGTCATCGATCCGCACCCCGAGAGACCGCGCATAGCCGGCATCAAGCGCGTGCTCGGCATCGACAAACGCGGCAGAGCCGCCTACCCGCTGAGCTTCAGCGATAATATGCAGGGCCAATGTCGTCTTCCCGGACGATTCCGGCCCGAAGATCTCGATGACGCGGCCCCGCGGTACCCCCCCTACTCCCAGTGCCGCGTCCAACTCCAGCGAGCCGGTAGAAATCGCTGCAATGGGCACGAGGGCGCCGGAGCTACCCATCCTCATGATGGAGCCTTTGCCGTACAACTTTTCAATCTGGGCAATCGCAAGATCCAGCGCGCGTTCCCGCTCTTTTCCGTCTCCCCGTTCCGCTGTCCTCTCCGCCATCAGATCCCTCCTTCACCCGCAACGCTGCAATCGACGACTCCCGCTAATCCCCGATAACCGTAGGCGATTTCAGGCGAGTTGTCAAGAGCAGCAGAGCTCTTATAGGTAGGCTTTGCTACCCGTCTCATAGACAGCGGCCTACCGGATCAACCGTGGAACCCCCGAACAGTCACGTTTCAGAACGAAACCGATGAAACATCCCGTTTCACATAATAGCCATCTCCCGCATCTCGCCTGTTGCTGACTCTCGGTGAGGTCTACCTGCGAAGTCCTATAAAAACGCGCCGTTAGAGAAAACTGCTGCAGGATTCTCCTTTTGGCATGTCACTTGTTAATAAGAACAACTGTCGCGATACAGGACGGGTCAAACGTAAGCGCTCACTTTATCTAACTCAAAAGAGGAGAAATGAACATGCAGAAGATCACGATGAACCTATTCCTGGTTGTGAGTTTCGCAGTGGCCTTATGGTTACCCGGACTACCGCTTGCCCACGCCGCAACTGGAAACGTTGCACAACAGGTTGATCCGAAGCCGCCCTGCCCTAACGGCATTGGCGCGGGTAGTGCGTTTGATGGCACCAATCTCTGGTACTCCTGCTCTGCAAACTCTACAGACTTGTACCGCGTTCGGACCGATGGCGTGGTAACCGACTCATACAGGATTGACGGAGGTCTCGGAGCACTCGTTTACGATCGCGAAAGGAACGGGATCTGGGCAAGCTGGGGCGGTGGAGCGGCCGGTAACGGCGCAGTGTGGTTCATCTCCCTGAATGTCGACAAACATATTGTCAAGGCTGCACTCGTGGGCCGCGTCTCCGAGGGTCTCGTGTGCGATCTGAACGATGGTCTGGCCTACGACGCACGGACAAGTAGCCTCTTTTTCAGTCATGCGTGTTCGAGAACGATTCATCGCTACACCATCGCACCTGGTTCCCCTCCGGCGCTGGGTGCGCACATGCATGACATCTTCCCCGAAAGTCATCGTTATAGTCTCCAATGGTCAGACCGGCGGGAAAAGTAAGCCTCGTTGCCTTCGTAAACAGTAGAAGGATGCGACAACCGGGAACGGCCAGCGATCAAGAGAAACTCATCCGGCGATTAAATGAGGCGGAGGTAGAGGCCAACATGATCAGCAATAGATGGGTCTACGACAACAGCGTCTGCAAGCGCCACGGTCTGACGCGCCGGGAAGTGGAGGTGCTCACTTGGGTCGCCGGCGGAAAGAGCAATACCGAAATCGGACTGATTCTCGGGACAAGCCCACGAACTGTCGGGAAGCATTTGGAACATATTTTCGAGAAATTGGGGGTGGAAACGCGCACGGCGGCCGCCGTGCGCGCACTCGCCCTCACCTCTTCTCAATAGCGCCAATAGTCCCCTTGCTCCAGGTTGCTACGTGGATAGTTGGCCGAGCTTCTCCGTCAAATGAGACACAGTTGTTCTCTAGGTTTCATTATCCTCTTGACATTGTAGTTTACTTCGGATAGTCAATGCCGAAGTAGGTTGACTTTGAGAAGTCAGTTATCGGCTATGAGGTTTTGGCACATGAATTACCGTCTGTTCTCAATCCAGCGCACAATTCTTCTGCATATCCTCGTTTGCTCGATCGTCTCCGTGTTGAGCATCGTACCCGCGATAGCCCAGGAGGCAGGAAGGATTGTGAGCGTTGTAGGAAGTGTCGAGGTCTTTCGGGCCCGGCAGTGGCAGCCGGTTGGACTTCGTCATGTCCTCATGCCTGGCGATGTGGTGAGAACTGGTCCGGGAAGCCGGGCAGCGATCCTCCTCTCGGACGAGGTGCAGATCAAGGTCAACGCCAACAGTACCCTGGAGATTACAGAGGTGATGGGTCCTCCAGGGAAAGCAGTTCGTGCTGGGACCGCTCCTTTACAGACGATCCTCAACCTGCTGAAAGGGGAACTCTGGAGTCGAAGCCGCGGCAGACCCCTTCAGATTCGGACGCCGGCCGCAACGGCAACCATTCGGGGCACGGAGTTCGATCTCTCCAGCGGTCCCGATAACGAATCCCGCCTTGCCGTGCTCGAGGGGGCGGTCGAGTTCCGGAATCCTCAGGGGGGTGTCGTGGTGAGGGCCGGAGAAGAGGCAACGGCCAGGATGGGCGAACCCCCAAGCAAGACCATCCTCCTCAAGCCTCTCGATGCGGTCCAATGGTCCCTTTACTACCCGGGAATTCTCAGTGTTCGGGATTATCCGCTAAGCGGTGTAGCCCCTACTCTTCTGGCTCAAGGGCTGGTTGACGCCGAGCAGAGAGCGGTCTCCGGACCGACGGACCCGGAGGCGAGGCTCAAGCTGGGCGAGATCCTCTTCGATCTGGGAAGGCAGGTTGAGGCACGAAGAGAATTTGAGAAAGCCCTTACCCTCGATCCGGGGAACCCGAGGGCCCTTGCCGGTCTCGGGTGGGTCCACCTGGTGGAGGGGAGGCTTCCAGAGGCTTTGAGGGCATTCCAGCAGGCAACACCTTCTACTCTTTCAGCCCTCGTGGGACAGACCAACGCCCTCTATCGGCTTGACCGCTTCGACGAGATGCAGGAGGTTATCTCCGAGGCCAAAGGCCGTTTCCCATCCTTCCCGCAACCCCTGGCGCAAGCCGCCCTGCTCTATCTCATTCAGGGCCGAGTGGCCGAGGCGCGGCAGGAGCTGGAACATGCCGTGGCCCTCGATCCCAACTATGCGCTCGCCCATGACCTTCGCTCGAACATCGCATTGGTTCGGAATGAGAAGGATCTGGCGCAGCAGGCAGCGCAGCAGGCGATCGCAGCTAATCCACGCTCCGCCTCGTCCTATCTTAACCTGAGTCTGGCGAAGCAAGCCGCATTCCACCTGGACGAGGCGTTGCAGGCGGCCAGAAAGGCGCTGGCGCTGGAGCCGGATAATCCCATGGCCATGATTCAGGTCAGCCGCCTCCTCTTCGGCATGGGAAGGCTCTCAGAGGCATTGAGCATGGCCGAGGAGGCGCGGCGACGGGCTCCCTCAGATCCCCTTATCACCAGCACATGGGGCTTCCTCTTGTTAACTCAGGTCAAGACCCCGGAGGCCCTGACAGCCTTTGATCAGGCGATTGATCAAGATTCTACTCGCGGTGAGCCTCATCTGGGCCGCGGTCTGGCGCTCTTCAGGCAGGGAAAAACAGAGGAAGCGGTCCAGGAGATGTGGATGGCCACCCTCCTGGAGCCCAAGGTCTCCCTCTTTTGGAGCTATCTGGGGAAGGCGCTCTATGAGGCGAAACGCTATCCGGAGGAGATGGATCCCCTTGCTATCGCCAAGCGCTCGGATCCGAACGATCCAACCCCCTGGTTCTATGACGCGATCCAGAAACAGACGACAAACCGGCCGGTTGAAGCATTACGCGACATGCAGCAGGCGATCGAACTCAACGACAACCGGGCCGTCTATCGGTCACGCCTGTTGCTCGATTCGGACCTGGCCGCGCGGAGCGCCAGTCTCGGTCGGATCTACAGCGATCTCGGATTTCAGCAGCTTGCGCTGGTGGAAGGCTGGAAATCCGTCAATACCGATCCAAGCAACTTCTCCGCCCACAGGTTTCTCGCCGACTCGTATGCCGTCTTGCCGCGCCACGAGATTGCGCGTGTCAGCGAACTCCTTCAATCTCAGTTGCTTCAGCCGATCAACATCACGCCCATTCAGCCCCACCTCGCTGAAAGCAATCTGTTCCTGATAAGTTCTCAGGGACCGGCGCGTCTTTCCTTCAACGAATTCAATCCGCTGTTCACCAGGAATGGGATCAGGTTCCAGCCAAGCGGCGTTGGCGGTGAAAATAGCACGTATGGCGGAGAAGGTGTCCTCTCCGGGATCTATCAAAAGGCCTCCTTCAGCTTCGGCGGATCTCACTTTGAGACGGACGGGTTTCGAAAAAACAGCGATCAGCATGATGACATCGCGGATGCGTTCCTGCAGTACGAATTGTCGCCTCAAACCAGTGTTCAATTTGAATACCGGTTTAGAAATACTCGAACTGGAGATCTTCAGCTAAACTTCTTCCGAGACGACATTTTTTCGGGATTGAGGAACTCAGCAGATACAAATAGCTGGCGCGTCGGCCTGCGTCATGCCTTTTCGCCGAACTCTACTGTCCTCGGCTCATTCATGTATCAACGTCAAGATTCGCTCAACCATGATGAATCGCCGGACTTAACCGTGGATTTCAAAGACCCTGATCAACGAGGGATCAGCGTGGAACTTCAGCATCTTTTTCAGTCGCGCCACATCAACTTAACCGGCGGTATAGGGTATTTCGACCGTAAAAGAGAACAGATACTTACTATCGAATACGTTCCTCCTTTGGACGAATTCAACTTTAAGGGCCGCCTTGATTTCGACGCCAGGCACGTGAATGTGTATCTGTACTCCTATCTCAACGTGCTCAAGGACGTGACATTCACGCTTGGCGCCAGCGGCGATTTCTTTAAGACGGACAGCACGGCTTCAGAATCCACAGACCAGTTCAACCCGAAACTCGGGATTACCTGGAACGTGCTTCCGGACACCACCCTTCGGGCGGCCGTATTCAGAGCCTTTAAGAGAACTCTGCTCACTAACCAGACCCTCGAACCGACTCAGGTAGCCGGCTTTAACCAGTTTTATGACGACTTCGACTCGACGGAGTCATGGCGCTACGGCATAGCTGTCGATCAAAAATTCTCTCCGACGCTATTCGGGGGAGTGGAATTGTCGAGGCGGGATCTAGAGGTTCCGCTTCCACTCACAGACCCCGCCTCGGATGTCACTGAAGTGGAACGTACGGACTGGCGCGAAGATCTGGCTCGCGCCTACTTCTTCTGGACACCTCATGAATGGCTGGCGCTCAGTACGGAATATCAGTATGAATATTTTAAACGAATTCGGGAGTTCGGTTTTGGTATAGTGGACGCCACGACGCATAGAGTCCCTCTGGGGCTGAGATTGTTCCACCCCGCCGGATTGAGTTTCGTGGGAAAGGCGACCTGGTTTCATCAAAACGGTAACTTTTTCCGAAAAAGCGGTGTCTGCTGTGAGTCCGGTACGAGTGACTTTTGGGTCGTCGATACCGCAGTCAGTTACCGGCTCCCGAAGCGGTATGGCTTCTTGACGATCGGCGCAACAAATCTCTTTAATCGAAAATTCAAGTATCAGGAAACCGACTTGAAGAATCCGGCAATACAACCAGATAGAACTTTCTTTGCTAGACTCACGTTATCGTTTTAGTGGCGTGCCGTTAACAGTCTAACAATAGGACTGACTTCTTTGCGAAAGCTCATTATGCTGGTCGCGCGTGGAAAGTAACCAATAACATCCAATTACATCACAAAGGGGGGGCAACTCATGAAACTCAAACTGACGCTTCTCGTAATGTTCACAGCTATTGTGTCCTTTGCTTGCGCTAGCTATCCACGGGGTGCCTCCCAGGAAGGCATCCAGCTAGGAACACGCAATCATCCACACGCACCGATTACAGTTCAGCGGACCGATTCGATTTTTGGCGGAGAGTGCGTAGCGAAGTTGATATTTGACAACGACAGTGGCGCCCTAACAAAGGTAGAAACTGAGAAACCCTGCGTTGTGAAAGAGGAGCGCTTGTTGGTGAATGGCCGCGAGGTCATAGATCTCTCCGGCTCAATCGAATTTGGTGGTAGCTGCAAACGTTGTTATTCAAACGGACAATGTATTGTCGACTACTCCAAGAATTGCTGACCGAGATAGCTCCTGAGGATAAGCGTACGACATTTGGTGAGCGTCCGCCCTCTCGCCACCTGTTATGAGGCAGCAGGAGCGGGTACTCCTTCGCAGGCTGGCGCGCCTCCATCACGCGGCCAGCCTTGAGTCGAGAATCGTAACTTGAAGGAGGGTGTGAAAGAAGTACGCTGGAAGGAAAGGCTAACCGCATCTAAATCAAAAGAGGAGATGAATATGAGAAAGATAACAATGAGAATCGTCCTGGTTGCTGGGTTAGCAGTGGCCTAGCTGTTGTCTAGTTTACCGATGGCCCATGCCGTGCGCATTGTCATCTTTCAAGGGGACAAATATATCGTATTGCCCCATCGATAGGCGTCTCCAGGGATCTCGCCTTCGCCTATCCCTTACAGTTACAGCCACGAGGTTGTATGACGCACCAGATCGCTCGTCTAGTTATATGATGGCGCCCACATCACAGATGTGGGCGCATCGTCGACTCGGGTGGATTGCATGGGGATGCTCGATGACCGGTAACGAAGGGGTGCGGCCCACGCTACAAGCCGTTCTCATTGCCGTCCCGGCTTTCGCGGCCATGCTCATTCTCATCAATCTCCCTCTCTTCTCTCTGCTCGAGTTGAAGGGACTGGATCTGCTGTTTCGCATGCGGGGGCCCCTCGCCCCTCCCGGCGAGATCGTCGTCGTTGCCATCGATGAGCCGTCGTTTGCGGAAATTATGACGCAGTGGCCCTGGCCTCGCCGCCTTCATGCCCGTCTGATCGAGCAACTGAAGAAGGCGGGGGCCAGGGTCATCGCGTTCGATATCCTCTTCGCGGAACCATCTCAACCCGAGGAGGATCGGGCTTTGGCGCAGGCCATCCACGCGGCCGGAAACGTCGTCCTTGCCGGCGAGCGGTCGGTCGTAACCGATGCGCTGTTTCGTCAGACGATCCTCGTCGATCCCATCGAACTCTTCAAGGCGACCGCGTCAGTAGGAATTGCCACCCTTCCGATCGATCCTGATGGAATCGTAAGACGACCTCTCCCCTTCTCGAATGATCTCCCCTCGTTTGCCTCCCAGATCGTCAGGCTGTACCAGGGACAGGCGCCGTACGCAAGTCAGACGGATTCCTCCGACACGACCCTGATCAACTATTTCGGCCCACCGAGGACCGTCAAGACGATCTCCTATTACCAGGCTCTCGAGGCCGACCGGATGCTTCCGTCAGGAACCTTTACCGACAAGATCGTCCTGGTGGGTCGGGCCGTCCAGGCGGCGCCTGAACCGCAGCGAGCCTCACCCGACGTCTTTCCGACCCCGTTTTCCTTCGACGCGGGCGGTCCCACCGCCGGTGTCGAGATCCATGCCACGATCGTCGCCAACCTCTTGACGAAACAGATGGTGACCGAACCCCCAGGGGCGGTACGCTATGGTCTGCTCTTTCTCCTGGCGCTGATCGGCAGCCTGAGCACCATGCGTCTCAAGCCGTTATGGGCAGCCGGAGCGATCCTCGGCCTGTCGATACTGTTTCTCTTGTTCGCCTTCGGATTCTTTACGAAAGGACTTGTGTGGCTGCCTATCTTCGCCGGGATGGTACAACTCGGTCTGGTCTACGGCGGGTATTTGATCGCGCAGGTCTTCTCTGCTCAGCGGGAACGACGTCTGGCGCTTGAGGCGATGAACCGGGAGCTGGAACAAAAGGTCAAAGAGCGGACAGCCCAATATGTCGCCGCGAATGAAGAGCTAGTGAAGGAGCAACACGAGCTGGAGAAAACTCTGCACGAGTTGGCCCAGACCCAGAATGAGCTGCTCCAGTCCGAGAAGATGGCGTCCCTGGGTTTTCTAGTAGCGGGGGTCGCTCATGAGCTGAACAATCCGATCAGCTTTGTCCATAGTAATATGGATTTTATCGGGGAATATGTTCTGAGGCTTAAAGGAGTACTTGAGGCGTATGAGACGATTACGCTACCCGATGGGCCTGCCTACCAGCAACTTGCAGAGCTGAAAAAGGGAGCGAGACTGGACCGCACTCTCCATACATTAGATGAACTGATCACCAGTTGTAAGCGGGGTACGGAACGGGTGAAGAGAGTTGTCTTGGACCTCGGAACCTTTGCCAGGGCGGACGATGTCGATCCCGCCCCCGCCGACCTGCATGAAGGGCTCGAAATCACCCTCAATCTTCTCGCAAAAGAGTACAGGGATCGGATCACTGTCCATCGAGAGTATGGAACTCTGCCGCAGGTCGAGTGTCATGCCGGCCAGATCAACCAGGTATTTATGAATCTGCTGCTCAATGCCGCTCAAGCGATTCCTGAGACCGGAGACGTCTGGATCAACACCTCGTCCCACGGAGATAAGGTCGTCGTGATCATTAAGGACAACGGCTGCGGCATTCCCGAGGCGAATCTGCCCAGGATCTTTGATCCCTTCTTTACGACGAAGAAGGTTGGTGAAGGGATGGGGCTGGGTCTGAGTATCAGCTACGGGATCATCCAGAAACATGGCGGCAACATGCGTGTGTCGAGTCCTGATCGGCAGGGAACGGAGTTCACCATTGAGCTGCCGGTCAAGTGGAGCGGTACAAAATGAACCGGTATGGGATGCTGATCGTCGATGACGAGAGGGATATTTTAACAACCCTCTCCTTGACGTTCGAAGAGGACTACGATGTCTTCCAGGCCAACAGCGGCGCTGAAGGGCTGGCAATCCTGGAGCGAGAGGAGATCGCGCTCATCATTGCGGACCAACGGATGCCGGAAATGACAGGGGTCGAATTCCTGGAGCGATCTATCGCGAAGCGGCCACAGGCCATCAGGATCATCCTCACCGGCTATACGGATACGGCATCTCTCATCCGGGCTATCAACGCCGGCAGGATCTATCGCTATGTGACCAAACCCTGGAATCGGGATGAATTGAGGATCACGGTCAAGCGCGCGTTCGAAAGTTATGAACTGGCTATGGAGAACCAGCGGCTCCTCAGGGAGTTGCAAGCGGCCAACGAACGGCTACAGACGGAGAATCTGTATCTGAAGCGCGAGGTCGAAAAGGCTCCCCGTAGCGACACGATCATCGGTAATAGTCCAGCTATGAGGCGGGTCTTCGATCTGATAGAAAAGGTGATCGACAGTTCCGCTACGATCCTCCTCACCGGAGAAACTGGAACAGGAAAAGGGGTGATCGCTCACCATCTTCACTACCATGGTTCGAGGCGAGGACGGCTGTTTATCGAACAGAACTGCGGGGCGCTGCCTGAGACGCTGCTGGAAAGCGAGCTGTTTGGCCATCGACGCGGAGCCTTCACGGGGGCCGTTCAAGACAAGAAAGGTCTCTTTGAGGTGGCAGATGGGGGAACCCTCTTCCTGGACGAGGTCAGCGAGATGAGTCCCACCATGCAGGTCAAGCTGCTTCAGGTCCTTCAGGACGGCAGGATGCGGCGAATCGGGGAGACTGAATCCAGGCAGGTCGATGTTCGGATCGTCGCGGCCACCAATAGGGACCTGGAATCGGAGGTCAAAAAAGGCGCCTTTCGAGCAGACCTTTACTACCGCCTCAGTGTGTTTCCTGTCAGAACACCTGCCTTGCGCGAACGGCGAGAGGATATCCCCTTACTCATCGACTATTTTCTCGAAAAACAGTGTAAGAAGTTGAAAAAGCCGGTTATGGGACTGAGTCAGGACGCCATACAACGGCTGTGCGACTACGACTTTCCTGGAAACGTGCGAGAGCTGCAAAATCTCATTGAGCGGGCCGTACTCCTGAGCAGCGGTTCTCGGCTGGATCTGGACGAATGGCTGCCAAAGCCTAGTGATCCCTCCCGAGCAGCGGGGAGCCCTACGCTGACGCAGGTTGAAAAGGACCATATTCTGGAGCGACTCCATTCGCGGAAAGGGAATCTCGCGCTGGTGGCTAAAGATCTCGGAATCAGTCGTACGACACTCTGGCGTCGGATGAAGGCCTATCAGATCCCATGGGGTGCCAGACGAGTCGAAGTATCCGCCGAATAATTCTGTTCCTCGCGTTTCACCATCCTCTCCATATGATGGACCGACCTGCCACGATAATCGCCGATAAAAACAGGCGATGCATGTTTCACTCTGAAATCGACTGAAACATCCCGTTTCATGTAACGTCCACTTTTTCGATTCAGTCCCTTCCTCCCGCTACCGCCTCAAAGCTATAACACTCCATATCCATACATAGTTAGAGAAATATCCTATGAAACAATCCGATTGGCATGGAGCTTGTTATCAATGGTGGTCATTGAGAGGAGGATGTGAACCGTGGAGACTGAAGCACGACAGGTGTGGAACTGCAGAATCCCGCGAGGACCTGTCAGTTGGAGAAGCCAGATGGCCTTAACCAAATGCCTCGTAGAACTTCATGGGGGATCGATAGCGGCGCATTCGGAAGGAGAGGGATGCGGCAGCACGTTCACCATTCGACTTCCCGGCTGCTGAGCCTGGGTGGTCACGAAGACACCTGACATGACACAACAACTCAGACGACTAAGGAAGGGAGACGAAGCCATACTGATGGTTGGCGCGACTGGTTCCCGCTGGCTCGGCTTCTCTCCAACGCGCCGGTCGGAGCGGCGTACCGGCCGATGGGCTGTCGTCGGGGTGCTGGCGCTGACGCTCGGAACGTGGGCACTCGGGCTGGTGTACGCCTCCCACACACAGCCCGCGAGCGCCGTCCGGACGAGCATCGCCCCAGCTACCCCGCCGCCGGCTCTGCGCCCACCCGCACCAAGGACAGAAACGGCGCGTCAGGCAACGAGGCAGATCTCTCGCCCCCGTTCCTCTCGCGCCTTCATCGAGAACCAAGAGCAGATCGCTTTCCGTATCGGTGATGGAGTCCGAGGTCGGACCACTGCGCTCTCCTTTACGCCGCAGGGCCTTACAATGACCCTGACCGGATCGCGGCCCTCGTCACACATCATCCGGACGACCGCCAGGAGCCGAGATCCGCTCGTCCGGAACGAAGCCGCCGACTTGACGTACTGGCTCGTCACACTAAACTTCCTTGACGCCAATCCAGCGCTGCGCCCTCAATGGCAGAACCCGAGACCAGTGACCATCAGCTCCTCAACTGGTCTCCAACCCCATGAGGCGATCGGACATCCCGCCTCTGCCACCCTGCGCTATCTGGACGTCTGGCCGGGAATCGACCTACTCTACACCATCACCGACGGCAGGTTGTATTCCACGTTCGTCGTCAAACCGGGAGCGGATCCGAATCAGATTCAGTTTACCTACCATGGCGTCACCGCTATCAGACGGACCGAGGCTGAACGGCTGGAGGTCAGTACTCCGGTGGGAAGCTTTACTGAAGACGCACCCGTGGCGTATCAGGAGAGCCGATATCTGGCGCGGTTAGCGTATCTGCGAGATGGTAGTGTCGACGAGGTGCCCGGTAATACTCTGGAACCGAATGAACGACGGGTGGCGGTGGCAGTAGCGTACACCCTCCAGCCGTCAGGAGAGACGTCGGTTTGGGGAATTCACGTGGAGACCTATGACCCGCACGTCCCGCTCATCATCGAACGGATCGTCCGCTACCCCGGCTCCATTGAAGGAGTTGGTACCGATGTGGACCCTGGCCTGGCGGCAGACCGTAATAAGCCCGCCCATGCATATGCTTCCCCGGCTCCCCTAAACCTACCTACCCCGTGAGAAACGGTCCGCACCTGAATTTTTCCTCACGGTAATGATAATCTGCTTTCCATAATCGACGAGGCGCGAGGGAACTCGCCGTGCAACTTGATCAGAAGTGAGAATCATGAGATGCTTCGTCAGTGAGCCGTGGCAAATAACAATGAGGGGCGCAGTACGTCGCGCCCCTCCATTATGTACGGGCCTGCGCGATCTTCAGTGTCGAGCATTAACAAACAGGACGGGTGGTGTCGCGAATTCGTGGGTCACTGATCCTTCTTATCGTTGGTCTCGTTGTCTTATTACTGAGTGGCGGCCTGCTGTATCTCAAGACGCGAATGGCTGCCGAACAACTCCGCCACCTCGCAGAGCGGACGCTCACCCGCGAACTGAACCTTCCCGTACAGATCGAAAGCGCATCGCCGGCGTTTCTCAGCGGTAGCGTGGAGCTTCGTGGGATCACGGTCAGTGATCTATCCGGGGCGGTCCTGACACAAGCGGATCATAGAATCCATCTGCCGCTCTTGACGATCGAGCGGGCTCTTGTGACGTTCCGGCTGACTTCCCTCCTGCGTGGCGTGCTCCAGGTAGGCTCGCTCACCATCCAAGGTCCTCGACTGCGCATAACCGACAGTGCTGCATCGTCATCGACTCTTACAACGTTGGTCTCTACCCTCAGCGAAATCTCAAATACTGGGGAAACACAAGAGTTCCCAGTTGTGCTGGAGCAGGCCACTATCGCGTACCAGCGCACGACACCCCCACTTAGTGTCCAGGTCGACGGCCTCACGGGTCGGCTTGACTGGCCCTCTCCCGGCCAGGCTGTAGTCGCGGTGGCCACCGACGATATGATGGTGAGATTGGGAGTTCACGACCTACGGAAGATCCGCCTGCAAGTCCACGCGCGGCTGACACGCGACGGTGTGCAGGTAGAGCAGCTCAGTCTGGCCAAGGCCGGCTCCTCACTCACCGTGACGGGCAACATTCGCACAGGTGCAGGTCGGCCCCAACCCGAGCTGAGCATCACAGGACGGCTTTCACTGGAAACGCTGGCGTCGAGGCTCGGCGGCGCGGCCCCCTGGAACGGACAGCTTGCCGTAAAGGGGAAGATCGTCGGCGAAGCAACTACCCAGGCGTTGAAGGCAAGCCTTCTACTGGAAGACGGGACCGGACGCCTTGTGGGGCAGACGGATGCGAGGGTTCAGGACGGACTCCTCACAGTGAAGCACCTGTCGCTCCACCAGGGCGCCAGTCGGCTGGCGGGCGATGGAACCATAAATCTGACGACGGCGACAGCCGATCTCAACCTTGATCTCCGCGGTCGGCTTGAGGATGCGGTCGGATGGTTTCGGACCGACACACCCGTGTCCGGACCGATCGTCGGCCGCCTCCGGCTTACCGGAACCGCGTCAAGCCCGAATGGAGCCGGCCACATCGAAATGCACCAGGTGCGGATTGGGACTGAACAGATCGATGCGCTGGTCGCCAGGCTTGATCTCACAGCCACTGTACTGACGATCCCTTCGCTCACGGGGCGCTATCGTGGAATCCCCTTTAAGGCTTCGGCGGCCATTGAGGTCGGCGGGGGTTATCGGTTCATCGTACTCCCGACAAGGATGGACGTCGCCTCGATCCGTGGCCTGGCCGATCGAGGGGCGAGAGGCGTCCTCGTCGTATCACTCTCCGGAGCCGGGCAGTGGCCCGAACCTCGCGTCGAAGGTGAACTCGCGCTCAAGGATCTGGTCTTTCATGATGCGAAGGTCGGCAATGGACGTATCCGCTTCACGTTGGAAGAAAACCGATGGCGCTGGGAGCTTGCCGACAGCCGGACGCTCCGCGCGACAGGTGTGGCGCCCCTGCTGCTGGCCGGCCCGCTTGAGGTCGACGCTTCGGCAACCAACCTGGACCTGGAGCCGCTTTTTCAGGCGCTGCGCGCGCACCTGCGTTTTCCCCTCGCGGTGCGAGCGGATGGCCACGCCAGACTCCTTGGGACGCTGCCGGAACTCGGTGATGTGGCCGGCTGGATCGACCTGACCAACGTTCGCGGAACGGCCGGCTCAACTCCGTTACGCCTGCGGCAGCCGACGCGTGTTGTGCTGGAACCTGAAGCCCTCCGCATCGATTCGTTGGAGTTGAACGGTCCCGGTCTCTCGGTAACAGTAACGGGAGGTCTTGAACCAGGCGGGCGACTCGACCTTTCCGTGTCCGGTCATGCCCCATTTGACATCATCGGCCCATGGGTTCCGGCCTTGCGCGATCTGCAAGGCACGCCTCGGCTGCAGCTCTCGCTCGCTGGTGAGCCCGGAGCTTTACGAGTGACTGGACGCGCCGAGCTGGCCCACGTTCAGGTCAAGCCCAAGATCATTCCGATCTGGATCTCCGTAGAGACCGGCGAGGTGACTTTCAACAATGATCGTATCCACTACATCGTAGCGGCGGGTGCGTTGGCTAAGGGTGGACTGAAGGGAGAAGGAACCGCACAGCGCCAAGGGGGATCGTGGCACCACACACTGGAGTTTAGCGTAGATCATGCGTCCCTCGATTTGATCAATGACCAACTGCTGCCCGAGCGACACTGGGTTTCCGGTACCCTTTCCACGCGTACCGCCTTAGCCTTCGACACCGCACCGAACCGCGCCACCATTCCCACACTGCAGGGTCAACTGTCAATGCGGCTCCAGGACGGTAGCCTATCCCATTATCCCGCCTTGGTGCGGCTCATGGGCGTGCTCGGAGCGCCTGCCCAGCCGTACCGCCTGCCTGACCTTACCCGGGAACGGATGCCGTACCGCCGGATCAGTGCCGACATTGCGGTGAAGGACGGGGTGATGCAGACAACCAACCTCCTGCTCGACAGCGAGGTGATGCGGCTCACGGCAGTGGGTCACATGACACTGGCCAACCAGCACGTGGATCTGGACCTCGCGGTCAGGCCCCTGCAGGTTTTGGAACAAGGTATTCGGAGAATCCCCCTGCTGGGCCGTCTGTTGCCCAAGAAGCAGAGCCTCGCTCTCACCTACTTCGATATGGAAGGGCCGTGGGATGACCCCACCATCTCCATGGCCCCCGTCAAGTCGCTGAGTCAAACCGCACGCGATCTCCTCCTCTTCTTCCTGCGTGCGCCCTGGCGCGCCATCGCACCAAGCCGCTGACCTCCGCTCGTCTCAACAAAACGTTATCCAAATTCATTCACTCTGTATCTCCTTGTGTATCACTGACCGCTACCCTACTCCGTACACGCTCTCGCACCTATCACTCCTAACCACGCATCAACACAGGCACCCGCGCCTCGCACTCCGATGCAGCGATGGGACCTCACTGATTGGCAAGGTTCGTGCTTCGTTTGGGGGAAACTATACGAACGCCGCAACCCTGTAACGTGAAGGCCCACACCTATTATCGGAGGGGGACAGCGCATGATGGCATCAGTACGCCCTATCGGTGAAACGTTGTATGCCCGGCACGCGCATGAACTGACACCATCGGCACCCAGTTTCGGCGACTGGAGTCAAGGCAGACGTCGCGAGAGGAGGATTAAAATGAATAGTCACAAGGTATCGTTAGTCTTTGCCGCAGCAATAGTCCTCATTGCTCCTTTGGCGGTTTCGGCTGGAGGGGGCTATGAGCAGGCGCGAATTTACTCCAGATCGCCCAAGTCATTGCACGTGGAAGGCTTTGTCAACAAAGATAACAAAGTCAAAGATTTTCATATCGTCAATAAGAAGATTGAGGCCGGGTACACGACCTTTAATGGAAAAGCAATTAAGGGTATGAAGACCAACCAGTGTTTTCTTGATGCGCCAATACAACAACCCAAGGCAGTAAGATTCGGGCACGTCAATTATTCTGAGACACCTGATGGTTATAACCAGGCCATGGCATGGTTAAGCATTACCAATGATGGTACTGGGGAAGGTAGCGTTGAGGTGAGATCGATGGAAATCTGGGGAAAGGATCAGAATGGTCGGGTTTTTCCTGTCAGCGACGATTTGTTCTGCAAAAAGGATGATTGCCAGGAATCGAACCTCGTCTGGGGTTCTATGCTGCAAGATAAGGCGTACTGGAGCAATCCAGAGGCTTGGGCTCTCCGTTGCCCAAGCGGTGACACCAACGTGGAGGCGTGTGGTAACAATCCGGTTAACCCATTGATATTTGACCTGCAATGGAACAAGCCCGCAAACGGGCTGTTCGCCATTCCAACCGTTGTATTTCCGACCAGTCGATACCCGGACCAGGTATTCCATCCTTGGTTGGCGGTCTGGGATGATGAACCGGACAGTCGTAGACCGAATGCCGAACCGGGCGTTCAATACGCTGTACGCGTCATTGTGAAAGTCAATGGCGCTGCACGGTTGCAAGCAGGCCTCGATTATTGGGCGCCGCCCGGAACGGCTCCCTATTGCGAACCGTCGCACCAACACAGCGAACGGTGCGAAGGCGCCGTGTCCAACTGGCAATGCGAATCCGGCGGCTGGGTCAGCGTCATCGCGGGCCCGCCGGGAATCTTCCGACCGTGAATCCCATTCCGACACGGTAATGACAGCAGCCTGTCAGGAACGGATCGCGCCCATAAATTCAAAGCTATCCGACTATACGATATTTAAGGCAACATGATTGCGGAAAAGAAGAGAGCGAAGAAGCCATCATGAAAACGGCTATCCTGGATCAGTCACGTCATCTTTTTGATAAGATTTTCCAATGCGTGTGGCACCGCAAGATTTACCACTTTATCGCCGGTGGGATACTTCTTCTCACCGTCATTACTCTTGAAGCACCGAGTTTCAGGGTGTTCTGCCTTGTCTGGCTGGTGACGTTTTGGGCTCTGAGCAAGCGCATCTCTACATCAGTCCTGGGTCTCTTCCTGGTGAACGTGTTGTCTGGATCAACATTTACCACATTGGGGACCGGCGTGATTTTTGTGGTCGGAGATGGTGCGGCGGCAATCGTCGGCTCGGCCTTCGGCGCCACACAATGGCCGTGGCGCACCGACAAGACCGTGCTGGGATCGCTGTCTTTTCTCGGTTGCGCGTTGGTGGCGATGGCCGCGTTAGTGAACTCGACGGCATCTTGTCCCCCCGGGGACCTGTTGCTGGTGGCGGTTCTGCCATCACTCGTTGGTTGCCTGGCAGAAGCATTACCGCTTACTCTCCTACGTGACATCAGAGATTTCACACCTGACGATAACCTCCTCATAATCTTGTCGAGTGGAGCCGTTCTCCATCAACTGGTGAAATTGTGCCATATAGAAGCAACGCTGTAGTCGGTGAGCGAAACTATGGGAAATCGGATCTGCGTGAGACGGTCCGGCCACCACAATAAAATGGCGGCACCATGGGCGAAGCTCTGCGCGATCGTGGATACCGCCCATCCAAGAGCCGTTGTCGTCTTTACATTGGTCACGCTGGCCGTAGCTATCATCAGCGAACACGGCTTGCCGCCCCTTCGTTTCACAGTCACGCTGGTTTTAGCGATGGCGCTTGTTCAGATCTCGGTTGGCGTCTTTAACGAGTACTGCGATCGCGATCTTGATGCGATCGCCAAACCGAGCCGGGTCATGTCATAAACTTCCTGTAAAAAGAAAGATGGTGTAACCTCCTGAAAACCACAACCCGAAGAGGGCATTGGACGATGCCCCGGACAAGGAGGCTACACCATGGCCACGAGAGTACCACCGAGTAAGCAGATGGAGCAAGCGCTGTACACGGACCTGCTCACGAGCGGCGATCCCCTGGGGGAAGCGGCCCGTCGGGGGGCGCAACTGATCCTGCAGAAGGCC
>CABIKM010000009.1 GCA_902196205.1 Candidatus Methylomirabilis lanthanidiphila
GAGCGGCAGCATCGTTGTCGAGGTATTGCTTCTGGGTGAGGTGGAAGCCGATTCCAGCGCACGCCATGCCGACGCAAGCCATTGGGAGGCCTTACTTAAGCCATCCAGACAGGTTCGGGCCGGCGACCGCCTGAGCTTGGCCGAGGGCACAATTATAGCTGAGGTGATCGAAAAACGCGGTGAGGGGCGTCACCTGCTCAAACTTGTCCACGACGGAAGACTCATCGACCTGTTATGGCGCTTCGGTCAGATGCCGGTGCCGCCGTACATCAAAAGGCAGGGTTTAGGGTCTAGGTCAGGTAAAAAAGAGAAGAACCCTGAAACTCCCCCAAACCCCACACCCCAAACCCCACACCCTGGCACTTTGGACCGCGAGCGGTACCAGACGGTCTACGCAAAACACGAAGGGGCCGTTGCGGCGCCTACGGCCGGCCTCCATTTTACGCCGGAGCTGATTGAGACACTTAGAGAGCAGGGTGTCGCCGTCACGCCGATTACGCTCTATGTCGGCCCCGGGACATTTCGTCCCGTTCGAGTAGAAGAGCTTGCGCAGCATCGGATGGAACCGGAGCGCTACATCGTTCCGGAGCAGACGGCCCTGGCAATCAAGGCCGCGAGGAGAGAAGGGCGGAGGGTGATCGCGGTGGGGACGACAACTGTTCGGACCCTGGAATATGCCACAGTCGATGGCGACGTACGGGCGGGAGCCGGCCTGACGGACCTCTTTATCTACCCGGGCTATCGTTTTAAGAGTATCGACGCCATAATTACCAACTTTCATCTGCCTTGCTCGACCCTCTTCATGCTGGTCTCCGCTTTCGCAGGCCGTGAGACTATGTTATCTACATATCGCGAGGCCATCACATGGCGCTACCGTTTCTACTCGTACGGCGACGCGATGTTGATTGTGTAAACGAGTCGTTGGGTCTATTGCGTGGTTGCGTCTATTGAGTGAAGGGATCGATTGAGGTAACTTCTAGACTCAATGACTCAACAAACGCGAGCGGAGCGATAGTGACCTTTGAATTGTTGAAGATCGATACTGCAACAGGCGCACGGCGGGGTCGCCTGACGACACCTCATGGCACGGTGGAGACGCCTGTGTTCATGCCGTGCGGCACGGGGGGTACGGTCAAGGCGCTCACACCCCATGAACTCGAGATCGAAGGGGTGCAGTTGGCCCTGTGCAACACCTATCACCTGTACCTGCGTCCCGGCCATCGGCTGATTGAGAAGTTGGGCGGTTTGCATCGCTTCATGGCGTGGTCCGGCTCGATCCTCACCGACAGCGGGGGGTTCCAGGTGTACAGTCTGGCCCAATTACGACGAATCTCGGACGAGGGGGTCAGCTTTCGGTCCCATCTTGACGGATCACTTCACGTTCTCTCGCCGGAGCTGGCCATCCAGATCCAACAATCGCTTGGGGCGGATATTATCATGCCGCTTGACGAGTGCGCGCCGTATCCTTCGACGATTGACTACCTTCAGCGATCGCTGGAGCTGACGCTTCAGTGGGCGGAGCGATCTCGGGCGGCTCATCCGAATGGACAACCGGCGCTGTTCGGCATCGTGCAGGGAGGGACCGACAAGGCGCTGCGGGAACAGGCCGCTACAGCCTTGCAACAGATTGGCTTTGACGGCTACGCATTAGGCGGCCTCGCCGTCGGCGAGCCGAAAGCCGTCATGTACGAGACGGTTGCGCATGTTACGCCGCTCCTGCCTGCCGATCGGCCCCGTTATCTGATGGGAGTCGGAACGCCGGAGGATCTCGTGGAAAACGTGATGCGCGGGGTAGACATGTTCGACTGCGTGATGCCCACCAGGCACGGAAGGACTGGAAGCCTGTTCACCAGCTTGGGCCGGATCAATATCAAGGGGGCGGTGTATGCGTCGGACGAAAGGCCGCCCGACCTCGACTGTGATTGTTACACCTGTCGACACTTCTCCCGCGCCTATCTCCGACACCTCTTTATGGCCGGCGAGATCCTTGGGCTGCGCTTGAACACGCTGCATAATCTTCATTTCTATGTTACGCTTATGCGGCAGATCCGGCAGGCCATCGAAGATGGAAGCCTTGCCGCATTCCGGACACGGTTTCTTGAGAAGACCAAGACGTCGAATCACAACGACACAGCAGCATAACACAACACTACGAGGAGGTTAGAGAATGGGAATCGCGTATGCGCAACAGGCAGGGAGTTCGTCTGACGGTGGACCGGCGAGTATACTACCGGTCCTGCTCCCCTCGGTACTGATATTTGTTATCTTTTATTTCTTGATGATTCGCCCCCAGCAAAAGAAGCAGCAAGAGCAAAAAGATATGCTGGCCAATCTGAAGACCGGCGATCAGATCGTGACCACTGGAGGCTTGTACGGTACGATTGTCAAATTTGGTGACGATAACCGGGTCAAGGTGAGGATCGCTGAAAATGTCACGGTTGAGATCGCGCGGAGCGCCATCACCGAGAAGCCTACCGGGACAACAGAGGCGGCGAAGGGCAAAGGTAATTAAGTCTGATCGCTGGGCCTGGGAGGAGCTTCCCGAGAAACGCGGATTGCAGCTTGCTCCTCCCAGGCTGCATCCTCTCCGGTGAAATATTTCAGCCGAACCTTTTTGAATTCCCGCACTGTCCACAGCATTGCGTAATTGCCGATCCCCGTCTCCCGGCTGATCGCCGCCACCGTCTCCTCGCAGGCTTCCCGGCTCTTCTGATGAACCATCGTGTAGAGCGAAAACGGCCACTCCGGAAAGGTGGGCCGCTGATAGCAATGACTGACGGCGCGAAACTGCGCCATCTGCTGTCCGACGGCCTCGACCTTCTCCTCCGGCACCGACCACGCCGCCATCACGTTCCCGGTGTAGCCGGCCTTGCGGTGGTGCAGGATCGCCGCAAAGCGGCGCATGATGCGCCGATCGAGAAGCCCGCGGGCGCAGGCCAGCATCGCCTCGACACCCAGTCCGCACCGCTCGGCTGCCTCGCGAAACGGCTCCTCCACAAGCGGCAAATCATCTTGCAGGACCCGCACGATCTGTCGCTCATCGTGGTCCAGGCCATGCTCGGAATGACCGTTGCCCGTAAAGAAATGGCCCTCTTCCTTGCGGACGCCTGCCGCGTCGGCATCCATATCCAGGCGTACCCCGATCTTAAAGACCCTGAGCGCCGGAAAGAGCCGTGCCGCCTCGGCGCCCGTTTCTCTCGCCAACGTCTCTACGCTGGCTTCAAGCCCAAGTCGGCTCTCGGGGGAGACGGCCAAGGTAAACCATACATTGTACGGGCAACAAGAATCTACGCCTGAGGAGTCGGAGAGCGTATACCGTCGAAGGTAGTTGTGGCTGACCCCCGGATGCGCGTTAATCATGGCGGCCGCCTCGTCAACAGACTCCTCACACACTCGGAAACCCACGAGCGATGACCGATAACCAAGGCGCGACGTGTCGAAGATGGCGCCGATATTTCTGATGAAGCCGTCAGCTTTGAGTCGGGCAATACGTTCGAGGACGTCGCCTTCAGCAAGACCCGAGCCTTCGCCGAGCGCGCGGTAGGGACGCTCTACAAGTGGGATACCGGCCTGCACCGCGTCGAGCAGTTTACGATCAGTTACATCTATCTCGGTTACGAACTCGGTCACGAATATCCCTCACTTTCTCCGTCGAGAGCGTATGTGTTCCGATAAAAATTCTGGCAGAGAATACCGGCGACTTTTTGAATTCCCTCACCGCGGACTCTTCTCTTCCTGAGCCGACACAGCCGGAAACACCTGCACCGCAAGGTCTTGGCCAACATGACACTGTATGCAAAAATCATTGCGCGTAGGATGCGGGGTGATCGGCGCCCCAACGATTCCGAATTCGTGGCATGCCAGGCACATACCTTTTCTCGCTTCCGCATCGTGGGGGATCAAAGGCGGAGCGCCTTCATAGGCGCGAGGCAGCCTCTTACTGCCTTGTTGAGGAGTCGCCTGCTCAGCAAGCGCGCGACCGCTCAAAACAACCAAGGAGCAACAAAGAACCCCCAGCAGAAAGAAGATCGTTTTGATCGGTTTTATCATGATCCGTCACACCTTCTCGATCCGAACTGCGCACTTCTTGTAGTCCGGCTGCTTGGAAATAGGATCGTAGGCATCAAGCGTCACCAGATTGATCAAGACATTCTCATCGAAGAACGGAACAAAGACCACTCCTTTTGGGACTGTGTTTCTTCCGCCCAGTTGTGCCGTTGTGATGATCTCTCCGCGGCGTGACCGGACACGGACTTGGTCCCCAACCTTAATTCCCAAGACGCCCGCGTCCTCCGGGTTAATCCAAACAGGAGCAAATGGAACGGCACGGTGCAGCTCAAGCACTCTCCTCGTAATGGTCCCGGTATGCCAGTGCTCGAGGACGCGGCCTGTCGTCAGCCAGAACGGATATTGCTCATCAGGCTGCTCGGCCGGCGGCTCGTACGGCCGCGCCCAGATGACGGCGCGACCATCAGGCTGACCGTAAAAACGGACACCCTCACCCTTCTTGACGTAAGGGTCGAAGCCCTCCCTGTAACGCCACCTGGTTTCTTTTCCCTCGACAACTGGCCAGCGCAGCCCGCCCCGGACCTTCGCGTATAGATCGTAGGACGCGAGATCTTTTCCCGACCCCTGGCCGAATTTTCGATACTCCTCAAAGAGCGCCTTTTGCAGAGGCTCCTCGCCGTAGTCGAACAGGTTTCCTGAACCAAGACGCTTGGCCAACTCGACGATCTGCCAGAGATCGTCCCGCGCTTGACCCGGCGGATCTACCATCTTGAACCAGTGCTGCGTGCGCCGCTCAGTGTTGCCGAACATCCCCTCCTTCTCGACCCACATGGCCGACGGAAGGATAAGATCGGCGTGTCGAGCGGTTTCGCTGGGATACACATCGGAGACAACGATAAACCGCTCGCCCCCCTTTCGCGCGCCCCTGCGATAACGACCCACATGGGGCAGCGTCTGAAAGGGGTTGGTGGTGTTGATCCAGATGACCTTGATATCACCGCGATCCAGGGCGCGAAACATCTCCATCGTATGATAACCGGGTCTGGATGAGATCCTCTCGACCGGGACATTCCAAATGTGCGCGGCTTTCTTGCGATGCTCCGGATTCGCGACAAACATGCCGCCTGGAAGCGCGTGGGACAGCACGCCTACCTCCCGCGTCGTCCCGCACGCCGAAGGCTGCCCGGTCAGCGATAAGGGACTATTGCCTGGCTCGGCGATCTTTCCAGTCAGCAGGTGGAGGTTGTAGACAAGATTATTGATCCAGGTGCCGCGTACGTGCTGGTTAAAGCCCATTGTCCAACAGGAGACGGCCTTACGCTTGGGCTCACCAAGCAGCCGAGCAATCTGACGGATCGTGTCGGCTGGGACGCCGGACAGTTTTTCAGCATACTCCGGGGTGTAGGGTTCCAGGAAGGCCTTGTACTCTTCAATACTTATCGTGTGCGCCTTATCGGCAAAAGGTCTGTATGTCGTCCAATTGCTTTCTGAAGCCCCACCGTACTCGAAGTTGTCCTCTACGCCATAACCGATACCTGTCAACCCCTTTTTAAAGGTGACATACTTCTGAATAAACGAACCGTTTGTGAGCCCTTCTTTTACGATGACATGTGCCATAGCATTCGCGATGGCGAGGTCTGAGTGAGGCTTAAAAATAGCCACGACATCTGCGGGTTCATCGGTGCTGCGGTTCAGATAGGTTTGCAGACTGACGATCTTGACGTTGGGATCCTGGTGTTTCCGCTCCATCATCCGCGAATACAAAATCGGATGCATCTCGGCGAAGTTCGAGCCCCAGATAAAAAAGGTATCGGTCAGCTCAAAATCGTCGTAACAACCCATCGGCTCATCCATGCCGAAGGTCGAGTAGAAACCGGTTACGGCCGAGGCCATGCAGAGACGAGCATTGCTCTCGATGTTGTTGGAGCCAATCCCCGCCTTCATCAATTTGTTAATGGCGTAGCCTTCAAAGATCGTTGTTTGACCCGAGAAGTACATCGCCACTGACTCCGGACCATGTTTTTGAACGGCCTCTTTAAACTTGGACGCCATGATATCCAACGCCTGGTCCCAAGAGATCTGGACAAACTTGTTGCCTTGGCGGAGCAGCGGCACCCTATAGCGGTCAGCACCGTATAGAATCTTGGGGAGGCTGTACCCTTTGATACACAGAAGACCGCGATTAACCGGCGCCTCCGGATCTCCCTTGACAGCCACCACCTTGCCTTGTCGTAGACCGACCAACGCACCGCATCCGACGCCACAGAAGCGACACGGGCTCTTCTTCCATTCCTCTGCCGTCTCGGCAGCCTCCGCGACACCCTCAGGAATAGCGAATAGCGCGTCAGGCAAGGTCAGGACGGCAGCGCCTGTCCCGGCTAATGTCTTTAACAGCTCTCTGCGAGAAAGTGTCATCGTCGGCCTCTGTGTCCGGATTCACCGAAAATCGTCACCGAATCTCTTACATCCCGAACTTGTGCGCCCGATTGGCGAAAAAGATCCCGGAGGGATGGTCTGCCGGAAACTCCTTCAGCACCTGATAGGTCGCCGTATCGTACACCACCACCTTGCCGCCATCCATGAGAGAGACGTAGGCGGCGTCTCCCTTGGGTGTAAACTGCGGGTGTGTAGCGCCGGGCCCGGGATTGAGCGTTTTGATAACCTTCATACTGTCGACGTCGATGACATCGATCAGGTCCCCGTTTTTGCCGATAATATCCACCCACACCTGACGCCCGTCGGGCCGCGCCACAGTGTAGAGCGCGGTGCCGCTGATCGGGATCGGGGTCAGCGGCGTCCAGTCGAGGGTTGAATACACTAACGCAACCTCGCGCTTGAGCGCGGGAAGAAACGCCAATCTCCCGGTAATCGCCCAGCCTTTCAGATGCGGAATCTTCCATAGCGGAACCTCGGGACCTTTGCCCTGCTCCGCGAGAATCGGCGTGACCCGATCGAGTCTCCACGTATCGAGGAGCCCCATCCAATTCGAGTCCAAAAAGCCCGCCAGATAGTAGCGCCCATCCGGACTGATCAGCGCGTCGTATGGCGTCTTCCCGACATCGGCGAACTTACGGATCACCGGAAACTCTTTTTTTCCCGCATCCACGACCCATATGCTGTTGGCCTCCATCAGGGAAAACACCAGCAGGTTGCCCGGGGCGTCGACCAATCCTACGACGCGAGACGGCAATTCCTTTCCATCCTTGTCGCTTCCATCCGTATACAGGGCCGGGATCGTCTTGATCAGCTCCAGCGTGTCGGCATCCAGAATACGGACCTCGCCGGGCACGTAGTTACTGAGGGCCACGTACTTGCCATCCTGGCTGATCACGCCACCCACGGACAGTTTCCCAGCGCTGACCTTTTTCACGAGCTTCAACGTCAACAGATCGATCTTGGAGACCTCGCCCTCGCGACCGAGAACATAGGCATAGCGCGCATCCGGCGAAAATTTCACCGTCGCATGGGTGAGATTGCCCAGCCCGGACACTCGACCCAGCAGCTCGTGGCGTGAAGAGTCGATGATGAGGACACTGCCGGCCTGTCGTTCAATGATGACCACCAGCGACGCCGTTCCCCAACGCCGCTCATCAGCGTTCGATTGGAGGGGTACGCCAAGCACACAGAGAATGAGAAGCGCCTTAACCGCGAACCCGAACATGCGTGCTCGCACGACTGTCTTCCTTTCCATTCAATGAAATCCCCAGTTCCTCATCGTTCAGGTAGCAGGCGGGATCGGATGCCCACAGGTCTCCGGTCGTCGCCTCCGCCCTGACTCTCGAATTGCCGCCGCAGAGCTCAAGATACGGGCAGCGCGCGCAGCGGCCCGTGAGTGCGTGACGACGATCCTTCAGGACGCGCATAATCGGATCGGTCGTATCTTCCCAGATCGCCCCAAAACTCCGTTCGCGGACATTACCGAAGGAATAATGTCTCCAAAACGGATCGGCATAGACGTGTCCGAGACTGTCGATACAGCCCAGCGTCGTGCCGGAGCTGTTGCCACCACGGCGCTGCAGGGTCTGAAACACCGTGTGCGCCTGAGTAGGGGCGGAATCCCGCATCTTCAAGTAGAGATACACGCCATCAGCATCGTTATTGCCGGTGGTGACCTCGGCCTTGAAGCCGCGACGATGAAGATCTACACCCCGATAAATGAGATAATCGAGCGCGCCGCGCTTTTCCTCAGCCGATAGATCGTCATGGACAAGCCCCGTACCTCGTCCCGCATACACCAGGTGGGCGAAGTAGAGGCGGTCTACGTTCTCCTGCTCCGCCATGTCGCACATCGCGGGCAGATCAGGGAGCGTCCGACGGCACAGTGCGGTCCGGATGCCGACTTTCATCCCTTCATCGCGGCAGTGGCGCAGCCCTTGTAGTGCCAGCGCAAACGAGCCGTCCATTCCCCGAAAACGATCATGGACCGGGCCGATTCCATCTAAACTGACGCCGACATACGTGATGCCGATCTGTCTCAACCGTTTCGCGGCCGCGGCATCGATCAACGTCCCGTTCGTCGACAGCGCGCAACGCAGCCCCAGATCCCGCGCGTACTCTGCGAGCGCGTAGAGATCCTCCCGGAATAAGGGATCGCCGCCGGACAGGATGACCATCGGGATCTTGTAGGCGGCCAGATCCGTCATCAGCCGCTTCCCCTCATCGGTCGTCAACTCATCGGCGTAGGCGCGGTTCTGCGATTGGCTGTAGCAGTGCAGACAATGGAGGTTGCAGCGCTGCGTCAGATTCCAGATAACGACCGGCCTTTCGGCAGAAGACGGCTGAGGTGTCCCGTCTGCCCGCTTCGAAGGCGCATGACCGCCCTGAACCGGCCCGCACAACAGGTCCGTAATCCTCAGCATCGCCTGTACTCCATAGCCGCCGCCTGCACCACCATTCGTGAATCCGCAGGTGTTATATTAACACGAAAGACCGCCAGGGCGAGCCATTCGAGACTCACCCTGGCGGTCCTCCTTCATGCGTAACGCCGACTAACTAATAGATATCCTTCACCGTGTTGTACACGTTGAACTTACCTGTCGGCGTAATGATGCGCGGATCGTCGATTCTGGCTTTTTCTTGAAGTGTCTTATCATCATACACGACGATCTCACTCTTACCGTCTTTCTTCCCCCACACACTTATCCAGACTTCGTCTCCGGCCTTGTTGTACTCGAAGTGCACGGCGCGCCCTTTATCCGACACCTTCCAGCACTTCGGATCTTTCTCCGGATTGGCTTTCTCGAAGACACAGACCTGCTTTTGAATTGCCGGGTCGCCGTTCAGAGCATGATCCACCCAGACGTTTTTGCTCTTCGGATGCGTCTTGATAAACAGGCCGCCGCCGCCCAGGGTCTTGAGCTCCCTCACGTTTTTCCAGGCGTGCTCCTTGTGCTTGGCCGGGTCGGTGCCGTAAACAGCGACCTTGCCTTCGCCGAGATGCGGTGTGCCGTTGACCGGACCGAACTTCGGATCGATCCAGTTGGCGCCGCGTCCAGGGTGAGGCTTGATTCCCGATTCGAAGATCGCCTCCAATTTTCCCTTCTCGACGTCGATTACGACCACCTTGTTGGCCATGTTGGCGGCCACCATAAAGTAGCGCTTGGTGGCATCCCAGCCGCCGTCGTGCAGAAACTTCTCCCCTTGGATCTGGGTCATTTTCAGGTTCTTGAGATCAGAGTAATCGACCAGCCAGATCAGACCGGTCTCCTTGATGTTGATGACCCACTCCGGCTTGAAGTGCGACGCCACGATCGACGCGACCCGCGGCTCGGGATGGTACTCCATCGTATCGTAGGTCATGCTTCGGCTGCTGATAACCTTCAGCGGTTCCAACGTGTTGCCTTCCAACACAATGATCTGCGGCGGCCAATAGCAGCCGATAACGGCGAGCTTGTCGGTGAAGTCGCCGTGTTTTCCCTTATACTTACTCGTGTCGATGGAGCGCGCATCGCTGCATGGCTTGACCTCTGCGACCTTGTCCGGCACCTTCATCCACAGGTCGATCATTGTCGCACGCCCATCGCGGCCGATCGTGTAGACGTAGCGCCCTGAAAAGGAACTGCGAGAGATATGGACCGCAAAGCCGGTCTTGACCGTGTTGACGATCTCCTTGGTCTTGCCATCGATGATGGCCACCTGACCGGCATCACGCAGGGTCACGGCGAAAAAGTCCTGCCAGTCGCGGTCGTGCTCGGGCTTGGTGGGTCGCTTGTCCGGGGGAATGATGAGGTTCCAGCTTTTCTTCATCTCCGCCATGCCCAGCTCGGGTGGGGTGGGTGGGTCATGCTGGATATAGCGGGCCATCAGATCGCTTTCGGCGTCAGTAAGAATACCTTGCCGACCCCAGTCCGGCATACCGCCGCCCGTCCCGTTCACGATGAACGCCTTCAGAACCGGCGTCGTGAGTGCGCGGGTTTTTGCCGGCAGCAACTGCGGGCCGGTCGCGCCTTTTCTCAAGACCCCGTGACAGCCTGCGCACCGGTCGAAATAGATCTGCTTAGCGTTCTCTAGTTCGCCCGGTGCCAGCGGTGGAGCCGGTGGAAGTGCAGGCGCCTGGGCCTGCGCCGGAACGTTCCATAGCGCCCCTAGCGCAAGTGTCAATAACGCCAACTTTGCCCTACTCACCATGTCCTCTCCTTTCGTTAAACGGTGCCTACCGTACGTTGGTGGTTAGCGCTCTTTAGTGAACGTCCGCCATGGTAGTGAGATAAACAAACAGCGTTTACGATATCCAACTGTATGTTTTTGTGACGCATGCGGATAATTGGAACACTGGCAAGCTGCATTGGGCGTCACTATTGCACCGCCAGCGTCTCCCTGTCAAGACTTTTATTTAGCCGGATCAGGCAGCATATTTCGGTTGAAAGCGCCTGGACAGCAATGGTAGGGTAGATGCGGAGTAATACGCCGCCGTTCGGCAGGTAGCACGCAGAAGAGCGCAGAAGCAGAAACGGGCAAACCATGGAGATACAGGATGTTTGAAACCATCGAATGGACATCGGCCGACACGGTCCGGCTGCTCGATCAAACCCGGTTACCGGCTGAAGAGGTATATGTCGAATGTCGCGATGTGGCGGCCGTGGCACACGCCATCCGGTCTATGCAGATACGCGGGGCCCCGGCGATCGGTGTGGCCGGCGCCATGGGCCTGGCGTTAGCGGCGCAGTCGATTCGGACACGCAGTTTCGAGGAATTCCGTGCGGAGTTGTCGCGTCATGGCGAAGCGTTACGCCAAACCCGCCCTACGGCCGTAAACCTGGCGTGGGGAATCGACCGGATGCAGCGGTGCGTTGAGCAGCATAAAGCCCTCCCGGTCGCCGAGCTCGTTCAGTCTCTCATCCGGGAGGCACAACGGATCCGGGAAGAGGACATCCTGGACAACCAGGCGATCGGCGCGCACGGACACAGACTTATCCCGGACGGAGCCGCCGTCCTCACCCACTGTAATGCCGGCGCCCTGGCCACCGCGGGCTATGGGACCGCCTTGGGTGTCATCCGAGCGGCGCATGCGGCCGGCACCAGATTGTCGGTATGGGCCGGCGAGACCAGACCGTTTCTGCAAGGCGCCAGGCTGACCGCCTGGGAGTTGCAGCAGGACGGGATCCCGGTGACGCTCATCACCGATAACATGGCCGGGCATCTGATGCAGCGGGGCGAGATCGATCTCGTCATCGTCGGGGCCGACCGAATTGCCCGCAATGGCGACGTGGCAAACAAGATCGGGACCTATACCCTAGCCGTCCTGGCGCAGGCGCACGGACTTCCGTTTTATGTTGCGGCCCCCCTGTCCACTGTAGACCTGTCGCTTCCCGATGGCGAGGCGATCCCGATCGAGGAGCGTGATCCCGCAGAGGTAACCGGGTGGGCAGGTATTCGGACCGCGCCGGTAGGAGCCAGGGCGAGAAATCCCGTCTTCGATATGACACCACATCGCTACATTACTGCCCTGATTACAAATCGTGGAGTGGTCCGGCCCCCTTATGATTCGGGCCTGACCGCACTGGCCGGACCCGACCTTTCGGGCAGGGTATAGGGCGGAGGTGGAGCTTGTACCCTAGACCCTATACCCTAAGCCCTCTACCCCGCCTGGTTATGATACTCTTCACCTTTGTGGCGATGTTGCCGGCGCCGCTGTACGCCACCGCCTCATCGGAGGTATCGGTCGCGCCGTTATGGCGTGAGGCGCTCGATCTCATCGAGACCAGTAATCACCAGAGCGCAGTGCCCCTCCTTGACGATCTGCGCCAGCGTGAGGGCTTCTCCATGGCACGCGAAGCCCACTTCCTCATGGGCGTGGCGCTGTACAGACAAAAGCGGTGGCAGGAGGCCGCCGACACACTGGAGGCGGCGGCAACGCAGCTACCGCTGCTGGGGGACTACGCCCTATACTATGCGGCGTCTGCTTACAGGTCCCTTGGTCTGAGTACCCAGGCGCTGGCCATGCTGTCGCGTCTGCTTCACGACTACCCGGACAGTCTGCTCGCCGAGCGAGCCCGACAGGAGCGCGCACAGCTCTATCTCGACGCACACCAGCTCGCGGAGGCTGAGGGGACCTATCGGGATTATCTGTCTCGCGCCTCCAGCGATGCGAGGCGGCGAGAGGCGATACTTGCGCTGGCGGAGATCGCCGTCCAGGTAGACAAGCCACGGGAGGCTGAACCGTTGCTGCGCGAGCTGTGGCTCAAGTGGCCGGCCAGCCGGGAGGCCAAACGAGCCGGTGAACTCCTGACCTCGCTGGCGGAGGCACCGCCCTTCACCGCTGACGAGCAGTTCGAGCGCGCGCTCAGCCTGTACCGCAGCGGCCAGTACGCCCAGGCCATTACCGCGTTTGCGCCCTTCTTGAGCGATACCTCGCACCCCCTCGACGGAGCTGAGAGCCGATTTGCCTCTCGCGCAAGGCTGTGGAGCGGTATCAGCTATTTCCAACGCCGCGACTACAGGGGAGCCATCAGCCTCCTCTCGGCCCTGGATCAGAACCACTCCCTTTACGCTGCGGAAGCGCTGTACTGGATCGGACGAGCCCATGCCAGAGTTGACGAGAGTGAAAAGGCTGTCGCAACGTGGGCTCGTCTGGTTGACACCTATCCGAACAGCCCCTTTACCGCCGAGTCGCTCTACCTGATGGCGCTCCAGTACAGTGACAACGCGCAACCGAAGCGGGCAGTACAGGCTCTCACTCGGCTCATCAGAGACTACCCATCGAACCGGTTCGCCGATACCGCCCTCTGGACCCGCGCCTGGATCTACTACCGACAGTCAGCGTTCACGCGGGCGCTTGCTGATTTACGACGACTGTACGCAAGGAGCCCAGCGGACCCTCGGTTCCAGACACAAGCCCTCTATTGGCAGGGGCGGGTCCTTGAAGATCTGAAAAAGAGAGGAAAGGCAGTAGAGGCGTACCGAAGGTTGCTTGGCACGCACAGCGACGAGGACTATTATACTGAACAGACACGCCGTCGCCTCAGGACGCTTGGCCGAAAGGCTGCGCAGACCCTCTCTGTCGCGACAAGGCGGCAGGCGACAGGCAGCAGAAAGCAGGAGGCAGAAACGCCTGTACCCTGCACCCCATCCCCGCAACCCTGTACGGCTGAAACAGCGAAGGCCAGACTGCTCAAGGAGCTGAAGTTGCGGGAGGAGGCATCGGAGGAGTTCCGGGCCCTCGCTGCGCGATATGCGGATGACCGCGGGGTCTTATATGAAGCCTGTAATGCGCTGCTCGACCTGGGGCGGTTCGACAAAAGTGTATGGATCGCGAAGCGTATCCTACGCCCCCTGTACGCTCGCAGCCGGCCTGTCGAGCCCGTACAAAGGTATTGGGAGTTCCTCTACCCGCTCGGGTATTGGGGGCTGATCCAAGAGCAGAGCGCGCGCCATACCCTCGATCCGTACCTGGTAATGGCGCTCATTCGAGAAGAGAGCGCATTTGATGAGCGCGTTGTATCGTCTTCAGGGGCTATCGGTCTCATGCAACTACTCCCTACAACCGCCAACTACTTGATCCACATGGGCGGCGGCGCCGGGGATACAGCCAGGCTCGACGTACCGACCGAGAACATTGCGCTCGGTACTCGATACCTGGCGATGATGATCGACGAGTTTAAGGGCAATTGGGCCAAGGCGTTAGCTGCGTACAATGCCGGGCCAAACCAGGTGCGCCGCTGGCTGGGACGATCAGGGAATCGTGCTGATGATGAATTCATTGAAGAGATCCCATTCGCAGAAACGCGGGCATACGTGAAGCGGGTCCTCGGAAGCTATTATCGTTATCGCGCGCAGTACGGTAAAGGATAGGGTATGGGGGGATTAGGGTTTGGGGTTTGGGGTTTAGAAACACAGGGTCCGATTTGGCTGGACCCCAGACCCTATACCCTATACCCTGATTCTTGGTGACGAACAGATGACGCTGTCAGGTAAGAAGATTGTGTTGGGCGTAACCGGCAGTATCGCCGCCTATAAGGCCATCGAGTTGGTGCGGGAGTTGACCAAAGCGGGGGCCTCTGTTCGTGTCGTTATGACCGAATCGGCGCAGCGATTCGTCGCGCCCCTGACCTTTGCCACGCTCTCCCGGCAGGCGGTGCTGACCGACCACGCAGCCTGGGAGGCCCAGATGCCGCACCTCGCTGCTGCGCGAGAGGCTGACCTGGTCCTGATCGCCCCCGCGACCGCCGGTACCATCGCCAGGTTTGCCCATGGGCTCGCCGACGATCTACTCAGCACTCTCTTTCTCGCTTGCACTCGGCCGGTGGTCCTGGCGCCCGCCATGGATGCGGATATGTATTGCCACCCGGCCGTACAAGAGAATCTTGCGCGACTACGAGCCTGGGGCGTGCATATGGTGGGACCCGCAACAGGGGAGCTGGCCTCCGGAGTGCGGGGCCCCGGCCGGCTGGCCGAGATCAACGAGATCGTGCAAACCGTCGCTGAGATACTGTGCCCGCAACGCAACCTCAGCGGTGAGGTGGTGCTGATCACCGCCGGCCCGACGCGCGAGCCGCTCGATCCGGTCCGCTATCTAAGCACTCGCTCCTCCGGCAAGATGGGGTACGCCTTAGCGGAGGAGGCGATAGCCCGCGGTGCCCGCACCATCCTGGTCAGTGGTCCGTCCGCCTTACCGCCCCCTGCTGGAGTGGAGTGCATCCGGGTCGAAACCGCCCTGCAGATGCGTGCAGCGGTATTGGACCGGCTGGCCGAGACGACGGTCGTCATCAAGGCGGCCGCCGTCAGCGACTATCGCTCGGCTCACGCGGCCGAGTCAAAGCTCACGAAACGCGATGCGCCCATGACGCTGGACCTGGTACCGAATCCGGACATCCTGCACGAGATCGGCGAGCAGAAGGGTACGCGATTCGTCGTCGGCTTTGCAGCGGAAACCCAGGAACTCATACCGCGGGCGCGGCGTAAATTAGCGGCCAAGCATCTTGACCTGATCGTGGCAAACGACGTCAGTCAAGAAGATGCCGGTTTCGGCAGCGACAACAATCAGGTGGTCCTCCTCGATTCAGCGGGCGGGGTGGAGCCGCTGCCGCTACTGTCCAAGCGCGAGGTGGCGCGTCGAATCCTCGACCGCGTGGTGGGCCTGCGGAAAAAACAGGGTGTAGGGTATGGGGTATAGGGTGTGGGGTTCGAACTGGAGTTTTTGCTGTACACCCCACACCCTTTCACGTGAGCGATAGGAGCATGTGAGGTGTCTGAGACAGTCGGTGTCGACATCGAAGAGCTTCGCGAGCTGATCCGGCAGACACGCGCCCATGTGCGCAGGCAACAGCTCTTGGGGGTGGAACGTCTGTACGTCGCGTGGCCTGAGCACCCGGGAAAGCCTCCTGAACCATCCTCAACCCTGGCTCAGGTACGGCAGACGCTGGGGGAATGCACACGGTGCAAGCTGCACACAGGTCGAAAAACTATCGTCTTTGGAGTCGGCAACCCGCAGGCTTGGCTCGTCTTTGTGGGAGAGGCACCAGGGGCGGATGAAGACCAACAGGGGGAACCTTTTGTTGGACGAGCGGGCCAGTTGCTGACCAGAATCCTTGAGGCGATGAAGTTGACCCGGGAGCAGGTCTATATTTGTAACATCATCAAGTGCAGACCCCCGGCCAATCGCAATCCGGAACCGGATGAAATCGCCGCGTGTGAACCCTTCCTGGTCGCCCAGCTTCAAGCCATCAAGCCGAAATTGATCTGCGCGCTGGGTACGTTTGCGGCCCAGGCCCTCCTTCGGACTAAGGAGCCGATCTCAAAGCTGCGCGGGCGATTTCACGACTATCATGGCATTCCGGTCCTGCCCACCTTCCATCCCGCTTATCTGCTGCGCAACCCGCACGAGAAGAAGACGGTCTGGGAGGACATGAAGCGCCTGATGCGGGAGTACGAGCAACTCAGCAACACGGAACCCCTCGCCTCAGCCCCAGAATTTTCTTGACGGTCGAATCAAGACAACACAATCTCATACACGAGGCCCTAAGGAGGTGTGACATGTTCAAGCCTGGATGGTACACGTGGTGGTATGGCGGCGTTATTGCCTGTCTTGTGGCTGCCCTGTCTCTCTTCCTCTCCGTTTCTACTGAGGCCGGTCTGGTTTCGGGGCGCGTCAATGATGCCAAGGGGACATTTCAGCCGAAGGGTAGTTTCCGCGTAAAAGATGCATCGGGTAAAGTGGTCAAGGATTCCGTCAAAACGGATGAATCGAAAGGGTACAGTCTATTCCTGCCCCCGGGTATCTACACGGCGGAGTTCAGCGATGGAAGGAGCGCAGTCATTCAGAGCCATCCGGAACCGATACGGCAGGACATCCAGTTGAAGTAACCGTCGGGGGAGATCATGTCACGCGAAGGCGGCCTAACTCGCTTCCTGCAGGTCGTCGAGACCGTAGCCAAACTTGCCACACCTGCTGCAGTCATTGTTGCGGCATGGGTCGGCGCTCGCCTTGCCAACTCTTTTCAGGAGCGAATGTCGGAAACCACGTTGAACAGTCAGCGTCAGATCGCAGGCACCACCTTGCTCAGCGAGCGCGAGAAGGCGGAGAGCGAGTTGCGGGCCTCCATGTTTAACAGCCTCATCAATCCCTTTGTCGGATCCCAGGGTGGCGAGCGGATCTCCGCCGATCGGGAACAACTGCTGGTAGAGCTTCTGGCGCTCAATTTTCACGAACATTTTGAATTAAAACCGTTATTCGAACGCGTCGACAAGCGACTGGTCAGAGAGGGTATGCCGGACGCGCGCAACGCCTTGAGATCGATCGCCGATCGCATCATCGATCGCCAGACCGCCACACTCCGTAAGGAGGGAGGCAGCGACCCCTCAAACGGGGAGGGTGCAAGGATCGACATGTTGACCATCACAGAGCCGCCGCTGACATCGAGTCAACAGGCGATCTTTGCATCGCTCGCAGCCAACGAGCAACGACCGTTCCAGGTTGTCGGAACGTTGAAGGAACCGATCGAGGACCTGAGATCGCCGGATGGCGCCCAAAAAATGACGATCGTCGTCGATGAGGCCGATTGGATCAACCAGAAGTTCAAGGTCCAACTACTTACGGTCGGTACGAAGTCCGGCTCAGTAAACTCCAATGCGGCGTTTACGCTCAGCCGATTCGATTTTCCGCTTACCGACAATACGCTCTTTTCGGATGGCAACCGCATTGCCTTGGCGGTCTCCAGTATCCGCATTGATGGGGGGCTCAAGAGCGTGGCCCTCAAGTTGATCTGGTTCCCAAAAAACTATTTTACGCCTCGGGAGCGACCACTGGATCATGGTGAGTTTCTGAAACTGGTGGGGAAGAAGACATAACGTGCGGATATCGTATGAATTACGAAACCGCTGAACGCCTATAAATCGATCGCAATAAAGTCGATGAATGCGAGACGCCAAAGGGCAACTGAAGGAGAAGGGGGGGATCAGGGATGACCGGAAGGGCGCCCGTCCTCATCGGTGTGGTGCTGGGTGTGGTCTTCATTACGGGGTGCGCGAAACGCGAGATTCATTTTGACCCCGTCAATGTACGCGCCTCAGCCATTTACTGTATCTTCGATCGATCCTGTACAGTGACCGTCACCGACAGTAGTGCCACTCCTATTCCGATACAGACAGGCGGAACAGCTTTCCTCGAGTCCCGCACCTTCGCGGGCAAGCCCGGTACGCCGGCGAGCGGTCTGTACGGGTATGAGTATCGGATCGATCTCGGGAAGACCGTTGAGACCACGTCTGACGTCGGGGGCGTGGCGACCAAGCAGATACGTTGCCTACGGTCTATGACGCTTGACTTCGGTCCCATCGTTGACACCCTGGATTATAATGGCGACGGGAAGACCGGGGATCTGATTTATGTCATCACGAGCGGTGGTCCGGGAGGGATAGGCATCGAACACGCGCACAGGTGGACCAACACGATCATATTGTACTTCGACTCCCCTGTCTGCGTCGGGGCGTCCGGTGGCCATGGCGATAGCACCTACGTCTTTGGCCTGGTCTCCGCGCAGCCGCCGAGGTCCGTCACAGCAACGCTCAAGGAGACGGATGACTTAACCGCTGCGTCGTCGAAACTAAAGAGCAGTCCAACATACGACGTGTTGGTCCGCGCCCCTCAGATAGGCGCGGCGAGCGAGCCGAATCATCCTGAAAGCCTTTGAAATCAATCCAGAGATTGTCAGGGACAGCAAACCGGCACTTCAGTCGCCTGACGTGACTCTGCCACGTTGGCGAAGGAAGGCAAACGTGTGGCGGGGGTATCGAACGGAGTGGACAACATCGTGATCGTTTCAATCCGGACTTGAGAAACCGCTGATCGCCTACGCGCCGATCGCACGGACGCCGGTAGATGCGTGACGCCAAGGCGCAACCATGACAGAAAGGGGGAGCAAGGGATGATGGGAAGGGTACTCATCCTCACCACTGTAGTACTGAGTGTGGTCTTCACTGTGGGATGCCGGAGCAAGTCCGACCTCCGTCTCAAAACCGTTAAGGTCAGCGCGTCAACCGTCTATTGTCTCTTCGATCCCTCCTGTACGGTAACAGCGACCGACAGCAGCACAACGCCTATCCCGATAGAGGTTCAGGGGACGAGTTTCATCCAGTCTCGCACCTTCGCGGGCAAGCCTGGTACGCCGGCGGCCGGTCTGTACGGGTACGAGTACCGGATCGACCTTGAAAAGGCCTCCGAGACTATGGTCGATGTTGAGGAGTTCGGCAAGGTTAAGTATATGCCTTGTCTGCGGTCGATCGTATTTGACTTCGGTGCCCCTATCGATACCCTGGATTACGATGGCGATGGGAAGACTGGAGAACTGATCTATGTTGTCGCGAGCGGCGGTCCTGGCAGGATAGGCCTCGGATCCGTAGAGCGGTATTTCGGCAGGCTGACGTTTAACTTCGACTCCCCTGTCTGCGTCGGATCCGACAATCGCCAAGGCGACAGCACCTTTTTCTTTGGTTTGGTCTCCGCGCAGCCGCCGAGGTCCGTCGACGCAACGATCAAAGAGACGGCCGGCTTAGGCGCCGCATCGCCAAAAATGAAGAAAAATATTAAATATCACGTGCAGGTCCATGCGCCTCAAATGGGCGCCGGAGAGTAACCGGACCATCCAGGAAATCTTTGAAGACCATTCTGTGATCGGGGATCGACGACCACCGTCGTCGATCCCCGATCAGGACGCCTTTTCCAGGCAGTGTCCACCTTTGCCACAATCCCTTGCAGCCACGGACAGTCTCAACTATAGTCAGGACATGGCCGCTGAAGTCAACCAGCTTCTCGCTGACATCGCCCTGCCGATTCCACCACGAAGAATCCTGACGTATACGATTCCACCTTCTCTACATGAACAGATCGAGGTCGGTAAGCGAGCGCTCGTCCCGCTCGGTCCTCGGCTGGTAACCGGGTGTATTGTCGGCCTCCACCCGTTTAGCGATCAGCCGTCAGCTTTCAGCCGTCAGACATCAGAGCTCAAGCCGATCGATGCAATCCTGGACCCCGAACCCCTGCTCGATCACCATATGTTGGAGCTGACGCGCCTCGTGGCAGACTATTATCTGACCTCGTGGGGGCTGGTCATTCGAACAGCCCTGCCGCCTGGGATCGATCGCAGCACAGTTCGCACCGTTGAGCTTATCGGGTCGCCAGAAATCCCTCCCATCCTCCCTTTGGTAAAGGGGGGCGAGGGGGGATTTGCTCTGGAGTGCCTCACTGAAGAGCTTGACCGGCTTGACCCCATCCAGCGACAGATCATTACAGCGCTGCAGACGCAACGCCGGATGTCGCTGGCATCTCTCAAACGCCAGTGGCCGAGTGAAGTGATTGATCGGCTGATCCGTCTACTCATCCAACAGAACTTGGTAAGGATCGAATACCACGAACGCCTCCCTTCGGTCCGACCAGTCGTTCGATCCGTACTTAGTCTGGCCGTCGATCGAGCGGCAGCGGAGACGGCGTTGGCCGCTCTCCAACGCCGGGCGCCACGACAGGCCTCGCTGCTCGATCGCCTGCTGCAATCCCACTCGCGGCTCACGTCTACAGAGGCCACCGTCATTGCCGGCGCCTCTGGTGTGCGCAGTCTCATCGCCAAGAGCCTCATCCGCCGTACCACAGAGGAGGTCGAGCGATCGCCCTGGGAAGAGGCCGGTGTCGTCACAGACCCCTGGCCCGAACTCAACTCAGCCCAGCGGATAGCGGTTGATGGACTGCTGGAGGGATTATCCTCACACACATTTTTCCCGGCACTACTGTATGGTGCGACGGGGAGCGGAAAAACTGAGGTTTATCTTCGAGCGATCGACGAGGTAGTGCGGCAGGGAAGACAGGCACTCGTACTGGTTCCGGAAATCGCCTTGACCCCTGTCACGGCAGATCGATTCCGTGCCCGCTTCGGTGATCGGGTTGCGCTGTTGCACAGTGGCCTTTCGCCCGGCGAGCGGCTGGATCAGTGGCGTCGCATCAAGCGCGGTACGACCGATATCGTCGTCGGTGCCCGCTCGGCGGTCTTTGCTCCCCTCTCCCGTCTTGGCCTCATCGTGGTCGACGAAGAACACGACACCTCCTACAAGCAGCAGGAGGAGCCGCACTACCACGCGAGAGACGTGGCATTAACCAGGGGGCAGATGCTGGGGATTACCGTCCTCCTCGGTTCCGCGACCCCATGCTTTGAAACTGTTCATCGCGCCAAGGAGGGGACCTACCGACTGTTCCGACTCCCGGAGCGAGTACAGGCCAGGGCGCTGCCTTCGATGACGTTGGTCGATATGCGCGAAGAACGTGCGAGATACGAAGTGCGGAGCAAATCCCCCCTCGCCCCCAGAAATCCCCCCGTTCCCCCCTATG